>NZ_CBDRFA010000089.1:0-33168 GCF_965343085.1 Nocardiopsis synnemataformans
CGCCTCGTCCTCCCCCCCCCCCCCCCCCGCCAGCGGGAGCGGACCGGACTCGGGGTCGCGGTGCCACACCCGCACGGTCACGCGGACCTCGGCGGGCTCGTACTCGGGGGCCAGGCGGTTGTACACCCGCGCCTCGGCGAGGAAGCGCGCCTGGGAGATGAGCAGCTCGGTGAGGCGCTTGCCCTCGATCACCGGCCGGGTGGCCAGCACGGTGATCACACCGGGCGGGACCACCCACAGCACCAGGTGCCAGCCGTTGCCGAACACGAAGGGCGCGTTGACGAGGCTGAGCAGGACCACCCAGAGCGCGAACACGCCCAGGGCGACCCCGAAGGTACCCACCGGGAGCGGCATGGGCAGCCGGAAATCGTAGAGCTTGTAGAGCCGCTTCTCGATACGCCAGATGTTGGTGTACGTGGGCAGATCCACGTTCCCGGCCTCCCTCGCCTATTCGGTCGATACGCCCATCGCTCGGGCGAGCGCCACGGCGATGACCTCGATGATGCCGGGGACGTAGAACACGATCCCGATGAAGATCGCCAGGATGATGAACTGCGCGAACCTCGTGATCTCCCTCGTGAACAGGAAGAACACCGCCACGATGGACACGATGACGAGGAAGAGCGGCCCGAAGAAGCCCCTCAGGAAGTCGGCGAGGCCACCGGTGTCGGGGGCGTTCTCGGTGGTCTGCGCCGCGAGGAAGAGCAGGTCGGCACCTCCGGCGGCGTGGAGCACGTCCGGTGTGGAGGACAGCAGGGGGAGCATGTCAGGCGCCGCCCCCCGGTGTCGTTTCTGGTGTGCGCATGGTCCTTCTCTTCTCCTTGCCTACAGGCCCCGTCATCCGCCGAACGAGCGCGGGGCGCCCTGGATGTCACGCACGTGCCACTCGCTGCCGGAGTCCACGACGGTGACCAGGTAGTTCTGCGTGATCTGCCCGGTCTCGGTCCCGTCGGAGGCCGGGACGTTCCACCGGACGGTGGCCGCTACCTGTCGTACGTCATCATTCCCGGTCGAGGCCTGTGTTGGCACCGTGATATCGGACAGTTCGCCAAATTCCAGGCTGTTCTCCGGAAGCGGGGCGATAGTGACACCCGGTTCCACATAGCGCTCCAGGTGCGCCGGCTCCCCCGCGTAGGCCTCGAAGAAGCCGGACAGCACCTCCCCGAGCTGCTCCTCGGCCTCCGGGTCGGTCTCGAAGGCCGAGCCCTCGGGCAGGCTGGCCTGGGTCGGCGCGGCCAGCAGCGCCGGGGTGCCCGAGACCACCAGGGCCTCCCCGTCGGCGTAGACCGGCACGTCCAGGCGCATGGGCTCGCCGTTGACGTCGGCCCGCACGACGACGAGGCCGTTGTGGTCGTCCTCCACGTGCACGGCGACGACCGTGAGGTTGTCACCGGCGAGGCTGTCGGCGGGGACGTCCAGGGCGGCGGCCTCCCCCTCGGGGACGAACACCGCCAGGTCCGACAGGCGCGCCTCGGGGTCCGCGGTGTCGAGGTAGGCCTCGGCGAACCGCATGCCGAAGGCCGCGGCGGCGGTCTCCGGATAGGTCACCGTGTCGCCCTGTTCGGGCTCCTCGGAGGTGTCCGGAAGGGCGAGACCGCCGCGCAACGGGAACCAGATGCCGTTGAAGACGACGACGATGATGAACGCCCACAGGACGGCGCGGCCCACACCGACCCACCAGCGCCCTCCGGCTCCGGCCCGGGGCCGTCGGCCGCGGGGGGCGTCGAGCCCCACGCCGCCGTCATCCGGCTCACCCGCGGCGGCACCGCGCCGCGACGCCTTCGCCATCCCCGCCTCCTGCACCCAGGTCCGTGCCGCCCGCTTCGGACGGCGTCTTCGCCATGCCCTTGTCTACCCCATCCCTATAGTGAGGCATTGTGCGGGTTGGGAGCGTCCTTGGTGACTCCGCGTTTCCCCGCCAACCGCACATTACGCACATGGGCTCAACTTCCCAAAAGGTGCACAACACGGCAAGAGTTGCACTAACTCCCGCTGCGGTCACACGCTTCCCCGCAATTATGGTCGGACCGGAAAGGGATTAGTTCCTCCTGGGGGAGCAAGATGTGTCCCCGCCGAACAAGAGCGTGATCACCCTGGGCGACCGGATGGGCACCGTTCGCCTCCTGTCTCCTGTCTGCCGGGGAACGCCGCGGGACGTCCTGCGTGGTTAGGATTTCGGGTATGTCCACAGCTGCTGACGCTCCCGCTGTCCCCGAAGTCATCGAAGAGCACTACCTCAACGAGCCCACAGGGGTCGAGGCCGAGAACAACCCCGAGCCGGACGTCTCCCCCAACCCCTGGAATCCGGAACAGATCAGGGTCAGCACGAAGCAGTTCTCGTTGCGAAACGTGATGGACATGATCCAGGACGAGTCCCTGGAGCTGGCTCCGGACTTTCAGCGCGGCAAGGTGTGGAAGGCGACTCAGAAGTCACGACTGATCGAGTCCGTACTGCTCCAGATCCCCCTGCCCGCCTTCTACTTCGCCGAGGACGCGGACGGAACCATGAAGGTCGTGGACGGTCTCCAGCGGCTGTCCACGATCCACGGCTTCGTGAGGGGCCCCGCTGACGAGGCCTTCCCTCTCAAGGACCTCGAATACCTCGTACAGGAGAACGGGCACACGTTCGACGACCTGGCCGCGCCGTGGAAGCGCCGGATCAACAACGCGCAGATCATCGCCCACGTGATCGACCCGACGACGCCCAGCGATGTGAAGTACGACATCTTCAAACGAATCAACACGGGAGGCACCCCGCTCAACAACCAGGAGATCCGGCACTGCATGAGCAAGGACCGCAGTCGTTCGGTCCTACGTGAGATGACCGGCACGGAGGAGTTCGACGAGGCCACCAACGGTCTGGGCGGGCACACCCGGATGCAGGACCGGGAGATGGCCCTGCGATTCGCCGCCTTCTGGCTCCAGAGCGTCGACTCCTACCTGAACCGACCCGGCATGGACGCCTTCCTGGAGTCCGCGACCCGTCTGCTGGACTCCCCGGACGAGGTTCCCGACAACAAGGTGAAGGAGCTCAAGGAGGCTTTCCGCAAGGCCATGCGCAACTGCCACCTCGTCTTCGGCCCACACGCCTTCCGCAAGTGGCCCATCGACTCGGAGCACCGCAAACCCATCAACCGGGCCCTCTTCGAGACCTGGTCGCTCACCCTCGCCGGATACGAGTACGACGATCTGCGCCAACGTCGCACGTGCATCACCAATGAGGCCAGAGAACGCATGACGGACGACTTCGAATACCTCGACGCGATCACCTCGTCCACCGGTGACCGTGAGCGCGTCCGCTACAGGTTCCTGGTCACCGAAGAGGCGGCCGGAGCGGGCCTGTGATCTCCTCCCTGGGCATCCGGGGTTTCAAACGGTTCGCCCATGCCGACTTCCCCCTGGGGCCTCTCACCGTCCTGAGCGGGCTGAACGGCACAGGCAAGAGCACCTTCATCCAAGCGCTGCTGATCGCCCGGCAGATCAGCGAGCCGCACAGTGGCCGGACCGTAGCGCTCAACGGACCGTACGGTCTTGCGCTCGGTGAGGCGCAGGAGGTCATCCACCCCGATGCCGGATCCCTGATCGAATTCGTTCTCCGCGGAGACGGGCAGCGCCGCCGCTACGAACTCGGGGTTCCGGACGAAAGGGCACTTCACCTCAGCGTCGAAGGCATCGTGGAGTCTCCCATGCCGGAACTGTCAGGCCAGGGGCTCGGATTCACCTATCTGTGTGCCGAGCGCCTCGGGCCCCGTGACCAGTTGGGGGTGTCGGCCGCTCAGGGAAGCCGTATCGGACTGGGTAGTCAGGGCGAGTACACCGCCCAGGTACTGGCGGCCCACGAGAGCGAGCAGGTCCACGAGCGGCTTCTCCATCCCGGCACCGGGTCCGCCTTCCAGGGAGTGACCACTCTGCGGACTCAGGTCGAGGCATGGACTTCGGAGATCATCCGCCCCATCCGAATCACAGCCCAATGGCTACCCGGCGTCACCGCCAGCACGATCCGTTTCCAGGAAACCGGGCTGTACGGCGAGACCATTCGGCCCGCGAACATGGGATTCGGCTTCTCCTACGCGCTGCCGATCATCGTCGCCGGTCTGCTCGCTCCCCCCGGGGGCATGCTCATCGTGGAGAACCCCGAAGCCCATCTCCACCCGGGCGGGCAGTCCAAGATGGGGCGTTTCCTGGCGAAGGTAGCGGGTGCCGGCGTGCAGGTCGTCCTGGAGACGCACAGCGACCACGTGCTCAACGGCGTACGGCTCGGAGCATCGGTCGACGGGTCCGTGCCGACGGACGACGTCACGCTGCTCTACTTCGACGATCAGGGAGCGGGCGGAGCCGTCGCGATCGGTCTCCACGCCAATGGCCAGCTCACCTCTTGGCCGCCGGGCTTCTTCGACCAGATCGAAACTGATTTGGGAGGGCTCGCACGTGTACGACACCGGCGATGACCGCCCCCGGTTCGTCATCGACGAATCCACACTGGACTTTCGCGGCATGAGCGTTCCCGACCTGGAGGAGAACCTCGAGGAGTTCGTCCAGACGGTCCTCGATCTGACCCTCACCGGGGAGACCGTCGCAGCGAGCGCGTTGGTCTACGACACGGAATGCGACGAGGACCTGGAGCTGTGGAAGTTCTGTTTTCCAGGACAGGCGTCATCGGTTCCAAGGGACACCCTCCTTCGCCTCCAACTGACCCTCGACCGCTGTCCCACGTGGGACCCGGACATCGAAGGCCTGGACACCGAGGTCACGGTCGACGGGACCACGCCCCCTGTGGCCCTGTCCGTCGGATACGCCCTCCACACCGCACGGAACGGCCACAACACCGCCTGCGTCGTTTTCGCGGGGCGGCGTCGGGGTTGGCTGCCCGTACACGCCGGGGAGCAGGCGTACGAGGTGTACTTCCTGCATGAGCCGGACGCGGTCACCCTCTTCTGGAGGGCCTTGTTCGCACGGGAGAACATCCCCGAGGCACGGTTCATGGAACTCGCGCGATCCGCGTTCCCCCAGCTGGTCCTGGCGCCGTCCTTGACGTTTCGCAACTTCAGCAACCCGTACCTCCATCTGCGTGACTGGGTCGTCCACACGCTCTCCGTCATCAACGACCACTTCCCCCAGGCACTCCAGGACGGCGCGAGCATTCCAGCCCAGGTCCAGGCCGCTCTGGGCCACCACGGGGTGACCCTTTCCCCGGAAAGTCCGAAGACCCGAGCGAACTCCAAAGCGATGGCACAGCGGGACGTGCCGCACGGAGATGACGTCTACAGGTGCGAATGGCACGCGAAGAAGGAGCCCACGAGGGACCGTGTCCACTTCAGCCTGCCTGATGAGCGCCTGGGCGGGCGCATACTGGTCGGGATCTTCGTGGACCATCTGGACACCTGAGCCCACGCCGCCGGGACGGGCGTCGGTTGTTCCCCCTCGCTCAAACGCTCCTCCCGGAGCCCTCCGACACCACACGACAGGGGCCGCGGACCGGGCGCCGGAGGTTCGGCGCGGGTCCGCGGCCCCTGTTCACGGGCGGGCGGCGCGGTCAGACGTTGAACCTGAACTCCACGACGTCGCCGTCGGCCATCACGTAGTCCTTGCCCTCGATGCGGACCTTGCCCGACGCGCGGGCGGTCTGCATGTCGCCCGCGGCGACCAGGTCGTCGAAGGAGACCACCTCGGCCTTGATGAAGCCGCGCTGGAAGTCGGTGTGGATGACTCCGGCGGCCTCGGGGGCGGTGGCGCCCTTGCGGATCGTCCAGGCGCGGGCCTCCTTGGGCCCGGCGGTCAGGTAGGTCTGCAGGCCCAGGGTGGCGAAGCCGACCCGGGCGAGCTGGACCAGGCCCGACTCGGTCTGGCCCATGGACTCCAGCAGCTCCTGCGCCTCGTCCTCGTCCAGCTCGGCCAGCTCCGCCTCGATCTTGGCGTCCAGGAAGATCGCCTCGGCCGGGGCGACGAGCTCCTGGAGCTTGGCGCGCAGCGCACCGTCGGCGAGCTCGTCGGTGTCGAGGTTGAACACGTAGATGAACGGCTTGACCGTGAGCAGGCTCAGCTCGCGCAGCCGGTCCAGGTCCACGCCCTTGGCCGCGGACAGCGAGGTGCCCCCGTCGAGGACCTCCTGGGCGTCGCGGGCGGCCTGGAGCAGCTCCTGGGCGCCCTTGTCCTTGGCGTTGCGCTTGGCGTCCTTCTCCAGGCGGGGAAGCGCCTTCTCCAGGGTCTGGAGGTCGGCCAGGATCAGCTCGGTGTTGATGGTCTCGATGTCGCGGGAGGGCTCGACGTCGCCGTCGACGTGCGTGACGTCGGGGTCGTCGAAGGCCCGGATCACCTGGCAGATGGCGTCGCTCTCGCGGATGTTGGCCAGGAACTTGTTGCCCAGGCCCTCACCGGTGGAGGCGCCGCGCACGATGCCCGCGATGTCGACGAAGTCCACCGTCGCCGGGATGACCTTCGCCGAGTCGAAGATCTCGGCCAGCTTCCCGAGCCGGGCGTCGGGAACGCCCACGACCCCGACGTTGGGCTCGATGGTCGCGAACGGGTAGTTCGCGGCCAGGGCATCGTTCTTGGTCAGCGCGTTGAAGAGGGTGGACTTGCCGACGTTGGGCAGGCCGACGATCCCGATAGACAGACTCACAAGCTCAGAGTCTATTCGGCCCCGCGGGTGGGCGGTCCGGTCCCCGCGGGTGGGCGGTCCGGACGCGCGACGCCGGACCGGAAAAACAGGGCCAATCGCCGAAACGCAGTGCACAGGAGACGCTACTCACAGTAGGTTCGACAGATGCTGCCGGGAACCGGGGCGGCGACCGTCCGGTGCGCGGGCCACCCGTCGCACGCACGGCTCCGCCTTCCCGGACCTGGACCGACACACCGCCGCTGGCGCGGCGGGCGCGCGGTGCGGCGGCCGGTGGGAGGACCGGCCCCGGACCGCGTCGGACGGGGGCGCCGGGGCACACGGCTGACGCCGTGGACCGGCGCTCCCCGTCGCAGCACCTTTCCTGGGGGGAGACAACCGTGGTCACCGACCAACTGAGGGCGCTCGTGCGCCGCTACCCGCTCGTCCGCTTCGCGACCCGCAAGATCCGCGTCCGGCTGCCCAGACGGCTGGGCGGACTGGACCCGGACCGGGTCCCGCCGTGGACCCGCGAGGTGGTCTTCTCCCTGCCCCGCCTGGATTCGGACACGCGCCGGATCGGCCCGGACGGCCTCTCCCTGCGGCTGCCCGGCGACCTCACCGTTCCGCGGCGGCTGGCCGCCTTCGGGCTGGCCCGGCACGAGCCCGACAGCCTGGCCTGCTTCATGGCGATGCTCGACCACACCCGCCCCGGCGCGGTGTTCGACGTGGGCTCCGGGGTGGGGGTGTACTCGCTGCTGGCCGCCGCGCGCACGCGCCGCCCGGTGTTCGCGTTCGAGCCCACCCCGGAGATCGCCGCGGCGGCCCGGGTGGTGTCCTCCTCGGCGGACCTGGGCTTCACCGTGGTGGAACTGGCGCTGAGCAACCACACCGGCACCGCCCACCTGCGGCGGGCCCGGCACAACGACATGTGCAACACGCTCGTGCGCTCGGCGCGCACCGACCTGTCGCACATCACCGTCGAGGTGACCACCCTGGCGCGGTGGAACGAGGACGCGTCGGCCTTCCCGACCGTGCTCAAGATCGACACGGTCGGCACGGAGCCGGACGTGGTCGCCGGAGGGCTGGAGGTCCTGCGCCGTTACCGGCCGTGGATGCTGGTGAAGGTGCGGCCCGACCGGGGCGTGGAGGAGCGGCTCATGGCGCTGCTCGACCCGCTGGAGTACACCTGGTACCCGGTGAGCGGACCGCCACCCTACGAACCGCGCCCGGAGATCTCGGGCCGGGCCTCCCCCGCGTGGGAACGGATGTGGCTGTTCACGCCGGAGCCGGTGACGGAGGAGTTCTGGCCCTCGGTGCGCGGCTGGCGCAGGGCGCTGGAGTCCTGCCGTCCCGGCCCCCGCGGAAACCCGAACGCCTAGAGCCAGCCCTCCAGTGCGGCGAGGAACCCGGGCAGGTCGTCGCGGTGGACGCAGTGCCCGGCACCCTTCACGACCCGGACGGTGAAGCCGCGTCGGGTCATCTCGTCCGCGGTCTGGGGCGTGACGGTGACGCTGTCGCCCGCACGCAGGACGAGGGAGGGCACGACCGGTTCGCCGGGGAGGAGGTCGTGCCCGGCGATCTCCTCGGCGACGAAGTCGAAGAACTCCGGATCGAAGGCGGCGAAGCCCCTGACCTCCCTCTCGACGTCGTCGTCGGTCCACCTGGGGTTGCTCTGGCGCACGCGCGTGGCGTCGGCGGTGACGAAGACGCGGCGCACGCGCTCGCCGGCGTCGGCGTGCATGGGGGGCAGGCGGAACGCCGGGTCCACGTACACCGCGCGGGCCGGGCGCAACCGCTCCACCGCCAGCGAGAGCGCCACCGCGCCCGTGGAGTGGCCGATGGCCAGGTCGGCTCCGGTGGGCAGGGAGTCCGCCAGGTCGTCGCCGAGCGCCGCCACGGAGTAGGCGCCGCGCGGGCTGCTGCCGTGGCCGCGCATGTCGACGCTGACCACCCGGCTGCCGCGTTCGACCAGCGCGTCCTCGACGGCGTGCCAGGTCTCGTGGGTGGCCATGGATCCGTGGACGAGGAGCACGGTGAGGTCTCCGGTGCCGCGGGTGTAGGTCTCCAGTCTCATGGGAGCGGGCCTCCTGGGGGAAGTGAGGGACTGCCAGATACGGGGACCGGTGAGAGGTGGTCCGGCCCCGTACGGAGACCTCAGGTTCTCGAAAACTTTTGCGCAAGGGAAGTGAATGACCGGAAGCGGCCTCGTGTCCGACCCCGCTCCTCTTCGGCACTCCGTACCGCCCGGGTCCGCGCACGGGGAACCCGTCCCCGCGGAGTCCGCGCTGGTCGGACCCACACGCCCGGCGCCTGGGACGGCGGGGCCCGGGGCGACCGGGCCCCGCCCACCGGGCCCCGGGGCCGGTGGACATGCCGGACTTGGCGGGTCTGCTCACCGATGTCCTGCGTGGCGGGGGGCCGCACGACGGCGCGGGCTGACACCATAGGCGGCCATGAACGGCCTCGCACTCGTACTCATGCTCCTGATCGGTCTGGCGGTCGGCACCGCCGTGGGCTGGGTCCTGGCCCGCGGCCGGGAGGCCGAGACGCGGGCCGACGCCCGCGCGGCCCAGGAGCGGGCGGCCTACGTGGAGGAACAGCTCGCCGACCGGTTCCGCGCCCTGTCCGCGCAGGCCCTGGACCAGACCAACCAGCGCTTCATGGAGCTGGCGGAGGGGCGGCTGCGCGCGGTCAGCGCCGAGGCCGGGGGCGACCTGGACGAGCGGCGCCGCGCGGTGGAGCGCATGGTCGAGCCGCTCACACGGACCCTGGACCGGGTGGAGCGCCAGCTGCGGGAGGCCGACGCGGGGCGCGCCGCGGCCCACGCGGAGCTGGCCAAGCAGGTCGAGTACGTGCGTGAGGGCTCGGAGCGGTTGCGCGACCAGACGCAGTCGCTGGTGACGGCGCTGCGGCGGCCCGAGGCACGCGGCCGGTGGGGCGAGCTCCAGCTGCGCAGGGTGGCGGAACTGGCGGGGATGGGCTCGCACTGCGACTTCGAGGAGCAGGCCGCCACGCGCGACGGGTCGCGGCGCCCGGACATGGTGGTGCGCCTGGCGGGCGGCAAGAACATCGTGGTGGACTCCAAGGTCCCGCTGGCGGCCTACCTGGACGCCGTGGAGGCGGGCGCGGAGGAGGCCGCGCGGCATCTGCGCGTGCACGCCAGGCACCTGCGCACGCACGTGGACCAGCTGGCGGCCAAGGCGTACTGGTCGGCGTTCACCCCTGCTCCGGAGTTCGTGGTGCTGTTCATCCCCGGGGAGGCGTTCCTGGCCCCGGCCCTGGAGTACGACCCGGAGCTGCTGGAGTACGCGATGGGGCGGCGGGTGCACATCGCGACGCCGACGACGCTGATCTCGCTGCTGCGGACGGCGCAGTACGCCTGGCAGCAGGAGGCGCTGAGCGAGAACGCGCGGGCGGTGTTCGACCTGGGCAAGCAGCTGCACGAGCGGCTGGGCACGCTCGGCGGGCACGTGGAGGGGTTGGGCCGGGCCCTGACCCGGACGGTGAGCGCCTACAACCAGACCGTGGGGTCGCTGGAGAGCCGGGTGCTGGTGACGGCCCGCCGGTTCGGCGAGCTGGGGCTGGTGGACGGCGAGCTGGACCGGCCCGTGGGCGTGGAGGAGCGTCCGCGCGCGGTGGTGGCGCCCGAGCTGTCGGACCCGGGCGGCGCCGAGGCAGGCTCTGGGAGCCGGAGTGGTCCGGGATCCGGCGGGCAGAGGAACGGAACGGACGTTCGTCGCGAGACATCGGAACCGCAACGGCCCAAGCCGGTGTCCAACGGGGAGGAAGGCGTGTTCGTCACGGATGGGACAAGTAGCCGGAAGGACGACACGATCCATGGAAAAGACACCGAACATTCACGAGAAGTGACACACTAAACACCGTGAGTAACACACTGGGGAGGCGGACGGCTATGCCCCCGCGGAAGGCGGACGGCCCCGAACGCGGGCGCGCACCGTACTTCGTGCGGCCCGACGGCCGCGTCCGGGACGTGCCGCATGTCAGGAAGAGGGAGCGCCCGGTGCCGAGGCCGAAGGAGAACGCCCCCGGGACCCCGCCCCGCCTGACCGGACGCGGCGGTGTGCTGGCCATCATCGTGTTCAGCTTCGCCGGGGCCATGGTCTCGCACTGGGCGGGCGCCCCCGCGGCTCCGGGAGTCGCCTTCACCCTCGCCTGCCTGCTCGGTGCTTTCTTGGTCCGGCCCAGCGACCTGCTGTCGCTGTCGGTCAGCCCGCCCATCGCGTTCTTCGTCGCCGTGGTCGCCGCCGAGAGCGTGCTGGCCCTGGGCAGCGAGGGGTTCGCCCGGGTGCTGCTCCTGGGGCTGGCGTCGCGGCTGGCCGAGGTCGCCCCCTGGCTGTTCCTGGGTACGGCGCTGGTCCTGGTGATCGGGGTGTTCCGGGGCCTGCCCGGCAACATCCGAGATCTGGGCGACCAGCTGAACGGCCGCGGGTAGGGCCAGGCCGCGCGGCTCGGCGCGGGAGGCTCGGTGCGGGAGGCTCGGTGCGGGCGGGTCAGCACACGCGGAGGAGTGCACCGCACAGGGCATATGCGCGTCCCCGGCCGCGGGACGCGGACCGCGAGGCGGCCCCCGGGCCTCAGAAGGGCGTGTCGCCGTCCCCCGGTTCGTCCCCCCGGCGCTCGTCCATGGCGGCGGCCAGTTTGGCGCGGGCGCCCTCCAGCCACTGCTCGCACACCCGGGCCAGTTCCTCGCCGCGCTCCCACAGGGCCAGCGAGTCCTTCAGGCTGAGTCCGCCCGACTCCAGCTGCCGGACGACGTTGTTGAGCTCCTCCCGGCTCTCCTCGTAGCTGAGCTCGGGCTCGGCGGTGCCCTCGTCGCGGGTCTTGGCGCCCTTTTCTGCCATCTCCTACCCCTCCTCGGAGGTGTCTTCGGTGTGGACTGACTCCACGGTCGCGGTCAGGCTGTCCTCGGCGAACCGTACGCGCAGGGCCTCCCCCGCGTCCGGTTCCCGGGCCGAGCGCACCACCGACCCGTCCTCGCGCTGCACGATCGCGTAGCCGCGCGCCAGCGTGGTCGCCGGGGACAGGGCGTGCAGGCGCGCCCGGGTGTGGCCGAGGCCGTCGGCGGACCGGTCCAGCGACACGGTCAGGCTCCGGCGGGCCCGGTCGCGCAGGTCCGCGACCTGCTCGGCGAGCCGGTCGACCTCGCGCACCGGGCTGGCGAGCACCGGACGCGAGCGCATGCCCTCCAGCCAGGAGAGTTCGCGCTCCACTCCGCCCCGGAGGACTCGACGGCCCCGGTCGCGGAGCTGGCGGATGGTCTCCAGCTGCTCGCCGACGTCGGGAACCGTCTTCTTGGCGGCGTCGGTGGGGGTGGAGGCGCGCACGTCGGCGACGTGGTCGAGCAGCGGGGCGTCCTGTTCGTGGCCGATCGCGCTCACCACGGGAGTGCCCGCGGAGGCGACGGCGCGCACGAGGGCCTCGTCGGAGAAGGGCAGCAGGTCCTCCAGGGAACCGCCGCCCCGGGCGATGACGATGACGTCGACGTCGGGGTGCGAGTCCAGGTCCTTGAGCGCCTCCATCACCTCGCGCACGGCCCGGTCCCCCTGGACGGCGACCGGGCGCACCTCGAAGCGCACGGCGGGCCAGCGGCGGCGCCCGTTCTCCAGCACGTCGCGCTCGGCCGCGGAGTCGCGTCCGCAGATGAGCCCGACGGTGTTGGGCAGGAAGGGCAGGGGGCGCTTGCGCGCGGTGTCGAAGAGACCCTCGGCGGTCAGGGTGCGGCGCAGCTGTTCGAGCCGGGCCAGCAGCTCGCCCAGACCGACGTGGCGGATTTCCAGGGCGCGCAGCGAGAAGGTGCCGCGGACCTCGTAGAAGTCGGGCTTGGCGTGCACGACCACGCGCGCCCCGGGTTCGGGTGGCGGGCTCTGCGCGTCCAGCACCGAGGTCTGGCAGACCACGCGCACCGACACGTTGGCGACGGGGTCGCGCAGCGTGATGTAGGCCATGCGGCCGCGCCGGTTCAGCTCGGCGATCTGGCCCTCGACCCAGATGCGGCCCAGGCGGCCGATCCACTGGCCGACGGCGTTGAGGACGACGCGTACCGGTTGCGGCGCCTCTGCGGAACTGTCCATGCCCATGCCAACCGAGCCTAGGCCAGGGCGGGGACAGTTCGGGGCAGGCCCGCCAGGCGCGGGGGTGGAGCTGCCGGGCGCGGCGGGGCCGGGCGCCGGGTGTGGGGCGGAGCGGTCAGGCGGTCGCGTCGCCGCCGGCGGCGACGGTGTTGTTCAGGCCGATGTCGGTGACGGAGGGCTCGCCTTCGGCGTGGTGGACGGTGTTGTCGGCACCGGTCACGCGGATGGAGTCGGCACTGCCGATGTGCACCGTCAGCCCGTTGCCCAGGATGGAGACCTCGCCGCACTGGCCGTTGAGGACGACCTCGGCCCCGCTGGCGGTCACGTTGACGTTCTGGCCGTCGCACTCCTCGGTGACGCTGCCCTCGACCGTGGCGATGGTGAGGTCGCCGGTCTCACTGTCCACGGAGATGCCGCCGCCCTCGTCGAGGGTGACGTCGCCGTCCTCGTTGCCGACCGAGACGTCACCGTTGGAGTCGACGGAAACCTCTCCGTCCTCACTGCCGACGGACACGCCGTCGGGGTCCACGGAGACCTCCTGGTCGGTCCCGGGGATACCGACCGAACAGCCGGTCAGCCAGAACGCGGTGGCCGCGAGGAGCGCGGCGGCGGGGGCAGCGGAACGCATGTGGTGTCCTTTCGGACGATAAGCGCCGGTGTGGTCACCTCTACGACGTTCCGTACCGCCCCGCGGTTCCCGTGCCCCGCGGACGCGGCCGTCAGCGGGACCGACGGCGCTCCCGCCCCGGCGGCCCGCGCGCGTCAGGCCTCGGCCTTCAGCTTGGCGATGCGGTTGTCGTACATCTTGATGAACTCGGGGCGGCTCTGGTGGGCGACCTCGTAGGCGCGCAGCTCGCGCACCTGCTCGATGGTGAGCTTGCGCAGGCGTGCGCGGACCGAGGGCAGGGTGAGCTCGTCGTAGGTGGGCACGGCGAGGTCCTCCAGGGAGGGGGCGGCACCCTTGCGCACCCTCTCCAGGATCTCGTCGCTGCTGACCTTGGTGTGCGCCTCGGCGGCGGCGAGCTCCTCCGCGATGGCGGCGCCCTCCTCGGGGACGTCCGCGGTGGCGGGGGCGGCGGGCTCGGTCCGCTCCTCCCGGCCGCTTCCGGCCTCCTCGGCCCCGCTCGGCTCGACGACCTCAGGGGTCGCCGGGGCCTCGGAGGTGGCAGGGGTCTCCTCGGGCTTCTTCTTGGCGGCGGGCTTGGCGGTCGCGGCGGGCTTCTTCTTCGCTGCGGGCTTGACCGGTTCGGCGGGCTCAGCGGCCGCGGGCTCCTCGGCCTTCACCTCCGCGGTCGCGGGCTCCTGCTTCGCGGCGGGCTCAGCGGCCTCAGTCTTCTCGGCCTCGGTCGCGACGGCCTCGTCCGCGGCCGTGCTCCGCGCGGTCACGTCCTCGGTCTCCGCGGGCGCGGGGGCGGGGGACTGGGGGGTCCCGTCCGCCTCCTGGGCCGCGGGCTCAGGCGTGGCCGCCGTTTCCTTGCGCCCGAAGATGCCCTTGACCAGGGCGACCAGCTTCGTGGCGAGCGTCGGGTTCGACATAGGACGGGGGCTCCTGGTGATCTCGGCGAGTGGGGTGAGCGGCGCGCGAACAGCCGACCGGCAGGGCCGAGGTGAGGGCGAACCGCCTGCAATGCGTGTGATGGTGAACCAGGATAGAGGAGGGAGGAACAGCATGAGCAGGAGAGAAGTGAACGATTTCGCCACTTCGAGGCGCAACCGGATGCGCCCCGTTGCGATACCGTCACCTTGGCACCGGTCGCGCGCCGAAGCGGCCTGTTCAGTGCCGTCTCCCACACCCGGGTCGCACGCCGCCCAAGCCACCTAGGATGTAACACATGACTGCGATGACGACTGCCACGAACCAACGCCGTGTGCTCCTCGCCAATCCCCGGGGCTACTGCGCCGGTGTCGACCGCGCTGTCATCACCGTCGAGAAGGCCCTGGAGCAGTACGGCGCGCCGATCTACGTCCGCAAGCAGATCGTGCACAACACCCACGTGGTGCGCACCCTGGAGGAACGGGGCGCGATCTTCGTCGAGGAGACCGAGGAGGTGCCCGAGGAGGCCATCGTGGTCTTCTCCGCGCACGGCGTCTCCCCGGTCGTGCACGAGGAGGCGCACAGGCGCAGCCTCAAGACGATCGACGCCACCTGCCCGCTCGTCACCAAGGTCCACAAGGAGGCCAAGCGCTTCGCCTCCGAGGACCGGGACATCATCCTCATCGGCCACATCGGCCACGAGGAGGTCGAGGGCACCAGCGGTGAGGCCCCCGAGCACATCCAGATCGTGGAGAGCCCGGACGAGGTGCACAAGGTCCAGGTGCGCGACCCGGACAACGTGTCGTGGCTCTCCCAGACGACCCTGTCGGTGGACGAGACCACCCAGACGGTGGACGCCCTGCGCGAGCGGTTCCCGAACCTGCTCGACCCGCCCAGTGACGACATCTGCTACGCCACCTCCAACCGCCAGGACGCGGTCAAGGCGATGGCGCCCGAGTGCGAGCTGGTCATCGTGGTCGGCTCCGACAACTCGTCGAACTCGGTCCGCCTGGTGGAGGTGGCCCTGGACGCCGGTGCCGACGCCGCCCACCTGATCGACAACGCCTCGCTGATGGACGACTCCTGGCTGGAGGGCGTGACCACGGTCGGCGTGACCAGCGGCGCCTCCGTGCCGGACATCCTGGTGCGCGAGCTGCTCGACAAGCTGGCCGGGCACGGCTACGGCACGGTCACCCCGGTGACCACCGCCGACGAGACGCTGACCTTCTCGCTGCCCAAGGAGCTGCGCCGCGACCTGCGCGCCGAGTAGCGCCCAGGTTCCCGAGCCCCGGGAGCACACCCAGTACGCGAAGGCGCCTGGTCGGGGAAACCGACCGGGCGCCTCCTCATGTGGGAAGTCGGACGCCGGGGCGCCCGAGGTGACCGGCGCGGGAGGGACGAACACGAACCGCGACGTCGACGTCAGGGCGGGGAAGCGGGCACGCCCGGAAACGGCCGGGGCCCGCCGGCCCCGCTCAGGCGCCGTCCGAGGGCTCCCCGCCACCGTCGGCGTCGGTTTCCAGGCCCTCGGCCAGGTGGGTCAGCTCGTCCAGGTCGGCGGGGCCGAACACGACCAGGGTCGCGCCCTCCTCGCGCAGGACCAGGGCGTTCTCGTCCTCGGACCCGTGGTGCTCCCACTCACGGCCGTCGATCGCGACCGTACCGGCCTGCTCGGCGCCCGGGACCCTCTCCGCGAGGACGGCGCCGGGGTCGGCGTCGCTCTGGACCACCATGGCGTGGCTGTCCTCGGCCGTGGCGAAGCCCACGCTCCACTGGACCGGCCCGGACACGTCCAGCGTGGAACTGGTGGGCGTCCACCCCTCCTGTTCCAGGTCGGCGGAGGGCACCGTCACCGGGTAGTCCGCCGCCTCCCGCAGGACGTCGGCGTCCGGCCGGTACTCCACCGACGGAATGCTCTCGCCCGAGCGCGTGGCGACCACGAACGCCATGACCAGGACGATGCCGATGATGACGCCGAGGGAGATGGCGTAGTTCTTGAAGGTCGCGCTGGACCGGCTGTACTCACTCATGACCTCTCCAGCTTGCCGCAGGTCCCGGGCCCCGGGGACCCGGGGTGCGCTTAGCGCCGGGGTTCGAGCTGGGTGAGCAGGCCGGTGATGTCGTCGGCGAGCCTGCGGGCCTCGGCGTCCTCGCGCTGGACCACCTCGGCCACGGCCAGCAGCATGGCGCCGCTCACGACGATGAGCAGGGCCTCGTCCACGGGCTCGTCGGCCTTGCGGAACAGCGCCACGTTGCGGTCGGTCCACTGGGTGAGCCGGGCCCGCAGCTGGTAGTCGAACCCGGGGGGGCCGTCACCGCTGAAGAACAGCCGTGTGGTCTCCCTCTCCTCGATGCACCCGAGCAGGTAGGCGCGGGCGGCGATGTTCATCAGCCGCGTGGGGTCCTTCTCCCCGTCGGAGCGGGCCTCCACGACCGCCTGGTGGGTGCGGTCCTGCTGGCGCTGCTGGAACTCCTCGTACAGGGCGAGGTAGAGGTCGGCCTTGCCGCTGAAGTGGTGGTAGAGGCTGCCGACGCTGGCCCCGGCCGCGGCGACGACCTCGCTCACCCCGGCCTTGGCGAAACCCACCGTGCGAAAGACCTGGGATGCCGCGTTGAGCAGGGCGCTGCGGGTGGCCGCGCCGCGCGGGGAGATCCTCGCGGGCTTGTCCGTCTTGTCCACTGTCACGCCTCACTCCAGTCCGGGTCACGCCAGAGTAGTCCGTCCCCGTCCACCCGTGACCGCCCCGAGGGGTACCCGTGTCCCCGAGGGGTACCCGTGACCCCGCAGGTGTCACATCGGGTGACTACCCTAAGACCTGCCCCCGCCCTGTTGTCCCGACGGAAGGTGTGTCCATGTCGCAGTCCAGCAGCCCGCCCAAGGCCCCGGATCGCAACCTCGCGCTGGAACTGGTCCGCGTCACCGAGACCGCGGCGCTGGCCGCGGCCCGCTGGGTGGGCAAGGGCGACAAGATCGGCGCGGACGGCGCCGCGGTGCGCGGCATGCGGCACATGATCAGCACCGTGTCCATGAACGGGACCGTGGTGATCGGCGAGGGCGAGAAGGACAACGCCCCGATGCTCTACAACGGTGAGCGGGTCGGCGACGGCGGCGGCCAGGACTGGGACGTGGCGGTCGACCCGATCGACGGCACCACCCTGACCGCCATGGGTATGCCCAACGCCGTGTCGGTGATCGCGATGAGTCCGCGCAACACCATGTTCGACCCCTCCGCGGTGTTCTACATGGAGAAGCTCGCCACGGGCCCCGAGGCCGCCGACGTGGTGGACATCGCCGCTCCCGTGGCCGACAACGTCCGGGCCGTGGCCCGCGCCAAGGGCAAGTCGCCGCAGGACGTGACCGTCGTCATCCTGGATCGCCCCCGGCACAAGCAGATCGTGCAGGACGTGCGCGACGCGGGCGCCCGGATCAAGTTCATCAGCGACGGCGACGTGGCCGGGGCGATCATGGCGGCCCGCGCGGGAACCGGCGTGGACCTGCTGCTGGGCATCGGCGGCACCCCGGAGGGCATCATCACCGCGTGCGCGATGAAGTGCCTGGACGGCGTCATCCAGGGCCGCCTGTGGC
Organism: Nocardiopsis synnemataformans; assembly: GCF_965343085.1. Lineage (NCBI taxonomy): Bacteria > Bacillati > Actinomycetota > Actinomycetes > Streptosporangiales > Nocardiopsidaceae > Nocardiopsis > Nocardiopsis synnemataformans. The sequence continues at coordinate 17,811 of NZ_CBDRFA010000089.1, forward strand.
CCAAGGACGAGGAGGAGCGCCGCAAGGCGCTCGACGCCGGGCACGACCTGGACCGCGTGCTCCGCACCGACGACCTCGTCTCGTCCGACGACGTGTTCTTCGCCGCGACCGGCATCACCGACGGGGAACTGGTCGGCGGCGTCCGCTACGAGTCCGCGCGGGTCATCACCGACTCCCTGGTCATGCGCGGCCGCAGCGGCACCGTTCGCCAGGTGCTCAGCGAGCACCGCCTGGGCAAGCTGGCCTCCTACAGCGGCGTCGACCTGACCTCGGCCCCCTACCGCGGCGAGGAGCCCCAGCCGGTCTAGGCCGCTGACCCGAGGACCTCCGCGGAAAGCTCCACCCCGGTGTCCCGTCCCGGCCGGTACGGGACACCGGGCCCCTTCCCCACCGGCCGACCGAAAAGGGCGCGGGACGCGAACCACACCGGGTCGATGCGGCATCAGACCCGGCGTTGGTTGCGCGGTGCACGCGCCAAGGAATTCCCCGCCGGAGGTTTGATGTCCTACCCCGATCCCCCACAGCAGCCCCAGTGGCAGCCCCAGCAGCCAGGGCAGGGCTACCCTCCGCCGCAGGCTCCCGGCCAGTACTCCGCGGGCTTCGGCGGCGGCGCGCCCGGCGGCCCCTCTCCCACGGGCTTCGGCGGCGGTACGCCCGGCGGTCCGCCCCCCGCGGGCCCCTTCCCGGGGGGTCAGCACTCCGGCGGGCACGTGCCGCCCTCCGGCGGCGGCCGCAACAGGGGCTGGCTGATCCCGACCGCCGCGGGCGCCGCGCTCCTCCTCATGGGCGGCACGGTGTGGGCCACCGTCTCGCTGGTCAGCTTCGGCGGCCCCCAGCCGGAGGACGTGCTCCCGGGCAGCGCGCTCGCGTTCGGCAGGATCGACCTGTCCATCGACGGCTCCCAGGCCATGGAGCTGTTGCAGTTCGTGGAGCAGCTCCCCGACGAGGTCACCGCGGAGATGGACGAGCCCGACGGTGACATGACAGGACTGGTCGCCGAAGGGTTCGTGGCCGCCTTCCCCGAGGCGCAGCAGTCCGAGGTCGAGGAGTGGATCGGCCAGCGCGTGGGCTTCGCGATGTGGCCCGCCAGCGGAGAGGCCGAGCTGGGCGAGGGCGCCGGCGTGGCCGGGGCGTTCGCACTCGCGGTGGAGGACGAACGGCTCGCCCAGGAGGATCTGGAGCAGCTCAGCGGCGACTACGACGACCTCTACTTCGAGGTGGTCGACGACTTCGCGCTCCTCACCACCTCCGACGCGGCACTGGCCGACCTGCACGCGCAGGTGGACGAGCACGGTCCCCTGGCCGACGCCGACACCTTCTCCGACGACATGGCCGACGTGCCCGGTGGCAGCCTGGCCGCGGGATGGGCGGACCTCGCGCGCCTGATGGAGGTCGAGGAGTTCGCCCAGGAGTTCGAGGCCGACCTGGCCGCCGAGACCGGTGAGCTGAGCGGCCGGATGACCGCGTCCCTGCGGGTGGACGGCGAGTACCTGGAGGCGCGGACGGACGTCTTCGACCTCACGGTGAACGACACCGACCTGGCGTGGCTGGCCGAGACCCCGGGCGCGAGCGTGGCGGCGATGGAGTCGCTGCCCGAGAGCACGGTCATGGCCGTGGGCGCCAGCGGCCTGGACACGGCGCTGGCCGACGCCTACGAGAGCGACTCGATCCCGTTCATGACGAGCAGCGGCCAGATGCAGGAGATGGAGCGCCAGTTCAACTCGATGGGCGCCCCGCTGCCGGAGGGATTCACCCAGCTGCTGGGTTCCTCGACCGCGCTCGGTGTCACCGACATGAACCTGGAGGGCTTCTTCGGGTCCTCCTACGGTGACGGTGGGGAGGCGTCCTTCCAGTACCGCGCGGTGGGCGGTGACGAGCAGATCCTGAGCGACTTCGTCGAGGGCATGGTCGTCGACTCGTACAGCACCCCGCCGGGGGTGAGCACCGACGGCGACGCCGTGGTGGTGTCCCAGGGCAGCAGCGCCACCGGGCGTCTGGGCGACGACCCGGTCTTCCAGCAGACCATGCAGGAGATGGACTCGGCCGTGATGGCCGGGTACATGGACCTGCGCCAGGTGCTGACCGACAGCGAGGTGGAGGCCCCCGACCAGTGGGGTGCCGTGGGCGTGGCGCTGAACGTCACCGAGGAGGGGCAGCGCAGCAGCGTCGAGCTGCGCTGGTCGCCCAGCGGCGGCGAGTAGCCGTACGACGCACGGGTGCGCGGACGGCGTGGGGGAACGATGGTCTCCCCACGCCGTCCGTGTGTGTGGGGGGGTCAGCCAACCACGCAGCGTCTCATCCGGGCGCACGCCAGGAACCACATGAGGACCACGAACACCAGCAGCACTCCGAGGTGGAGCAGCGCCGGCCCGGCCCCGAGGTTGCCGAAGACCGCCCCGCGGGTCAGTTCGACCGAGTGGTAGAGCGGGTTGACCATGGCCGCGCTCTGCACCCAGGCGGGCAGTTCCGTGAGCGGGAAGAACGTGCCCGCCACCAGGAACAGCGGGGTGAACAGGCCGCTGAACACGTAGTCCATGGACCGCACCGAGTTGATCAGGGCGGAGATCCAGATCCCGAAGAGCGCGAAGGCGAACCCGGAGAGGAAGGCGATGAGTGGCACGAGCAGCAGGCCGGGGCCGGGACGCAGCCCGAACCCGACCGCGACCAGCAGCGGGACGCACCCGTACACGCCCGAGCGCATCGCCAGCCACAGCGCCTCGCCGGTGACGAGTTCGCGCACGTCCACGGGGGCGGCGAGGATGCCCTCGTAGGTGTGCAGGAACCGGCGTTTGTTGACTTCCTCTCCCGCCTGAAGGCAGGAGGTTCCGGAACCACCTACCGGTGGTTCGAGGCCAGGGCCTCGTCACGGGTCGCGCCGTGGCCTTCCTGTTTCGTCGCCGGTCGCCCCGTCCGGGAGGACTCCCGTTGAGGTCTCACACCAGCTCCGCAGGCCAACACCGCCAGCCCGGCGGCTTCGAGATTGAGCGCCGCGTTCACATCCCGATCATGGGTCACCCCACAGCTGGGGCATGTCCACGTCCGTACGTTCAGCGGCAACGACACATTGAGGTACCCGCATCCGGGGGTCGAGCACGCCTTGGAGGAGGGGAGGAACCGGTCCACCACGACCAGGTCCCGCCCGTACCAGGCGCACTTGTACTCCAGCATGGTGCGCAGCTCACGCCAGGCCACATCCGAGATCGCCCGGGACAGCCTGCGGTTCCTGACCAGGTTGCGCACGGCCAGGTCCTCGATCACGACCACTTGGTTCTCGCGGACGAGTCGAGAGGTGAGCTTGTGCAGGAAGTCCCGACGCCGGTCGGTGATACGGGCGTGCACCCGCGCCACCTTGCGGCGGGCCCTGTCCCGGTTGGCCGAACCCGGTCGCTTGCGGGACAGGGCCCGCTGGGCCCGGGCCAACTTCGCTCGGTCACGTTGCTCGTGGCGGGGGTTGGCCACCTTCTCCCCCGTCGACAACACCACCAACGACGTCACACCCATGTCAACGCCGACCGCACCATCGGCGGCCGGGGTCTGCTCGATGGTGTCCTCGCACAGCAGGGACACGAACCAGCGCCCGGCCGCGTCACGCGACACCGTCACCGTCGAAGGACGGGCTCCTTCGGGCAGGGGACGCGACCACACGACGTCCAGCGGTTCGGCCATCTTGGCCAGAGTCAGATGGCCGTCGCGGTAGCGGAAGGCGGACCGGGTGTACTCCGCGCTGGCGCGCGAGGTCTTCTTCGACTTGAACCGCGGATACCGCGCACGCCGGTCGAAGAAGTTGCCGAACGCGGTGTGCAGGTGGCGCAGCGTCTGCTGGAGCGGGACACAGGAGACCTCGGCGAGGAAGGCCAACTCCTCGGTCCTCTTCCAGGCGGTCAGCATCGCCGAGGTCTGGGAGTAGCCCACCCGTTGCCGGTGCTGCTGCTAGGCGGCGGTGCGTTCGGCCAAGGCGCGGTTGTAGACCAGGCGCACGCACCCGAACGTGCGCGACAACTCAGCCGCCTGCGCATCGGTCGGATAGAAGCGGTACTTGAACGCCCGCTTCACGCTCTTCCTGGTCATGGAACACACCGTAGCGACCGCTCCGCGATCGCGTGAGGAAAATCCAACACAAAGTCACGAGAAGGAGGGGGTGTTTCCTCAGACAGCGGGGGCAACGGATTTCCAGCGGGTTTTTCCGGCTGTGGAAACACTCCCCCGCGCCGTGTGCGGCCGCCGCGTGCGGGCCGCGCACGCGTCCCCGTCGCGCGGGCCGACCATCGAAAAACCCGTTGCCCCGGTCGGGGCGTCCGCCTACGATCGTCCTCCGGACCCGTAGGAACGAGAATCCGGAGGACGACTCCGGACGGAGAAGGGTGAGTATGCCCCGGAACGCGCCGAGCGCGCCTGACAGTCACGCGGGCCACCGCCGTACCCGGTCCCCGGGTACCTGAGGCGGCCACGCCCCTTCCGTCGAGAAGCGCTCGGCCTGCTCCCTGCTGTCTGTCACCGTTTCCAGCAAGGAGTACCTCCGGGTGTCCACCACCGATTCCTCCGGCCGTTCCGGCCGACGCGCTGGCTCAGGCCACCGCTCCGACTCCGTTCCGCGCACCGGCGCCTTCGCCTGCGTGCGCTGCGGTCTGACCGTGTCCCTCCTCGACCCCGACGGGGACCCGCGCGACCACTGCCCGAGCTGTCTGAGTTCCCGCCACGTCCTGGACCGGATCGGGGGCGGCGCCTCCGACTGCGGCGGGCGCATGGCGCCGATCTCCGTCGCGGTCCCGCGCGGCGGCGCCTGGACGCTCATCCACCGCTGCGGCGTGTGCGACGAGATGTCCGAGAGTGCCGTCTCACCGGACGACAACCACCTCGTCCTCATGCGGATCGCGGTCCGGCCGTTGGCCGAACCGCCCTTCCCGCTCGACCTGTTCGGGGAGGTGTGAGCGTGGGCCGACGCAACACCCGTGTCACCAGGCGTCCCCAGCGCCCCAAGACCGTGCTGCACGCCCACGGCGAGGCGGGCGGCGCGGGCTCGTTCCGCTGTGTGCGGTGCCGCCTGGAGATCCCGGCCCGCGCGCCGGGGACGGCCCACCGCAACCACTGCCCGCACTGCCTGGCCAGCCTGCACGTGGACCTGCGGATCCCCGGCGACCGCGCGTCCGACTGCCGGGGCGCGATGGACGCGCTGAGCATGGCGGCGCGACCGGACGGGGAGTGGATGATCGTCCACCGCTGCGTGCGGTGCGGCGAGCTCGGCTCCAACCGCGTGGCGGGCGACGACAACGCCCGCGCACTGGTCAGGGTGGCGGTCCGGCCGCTGGCCGCCGCCTCCGACGCGGTCGCCAGGCGGGCGCTGATGGACCTGTAGCGGCGGGCGGGGCGGGGCCGTGCGGCTCCCGCCCCGCCCGGGTCCGGCGCGCCACGCTCCCCGGGCAGACCGACGCGGGGCGCTTCCCGGGCAGACCGACCCGGGGCGTTCTCCGGACGCCACCGACGCGCGGTCCTCCGCGGACGGGCGACCGTCCCGGGGTTTCGCCTAATGTGGGCGGTGTGAGTGAGGAAGTGTCCCCCGATCGGCTCCGCGCCTCCAACACCGACCGCGAACGGGTCCTGCGGGTCCTGCGCGATGCCGCCGCCGACGGCCGCCTGGACCTGGAGGAGTTCGAGGAGCGCTCCTCCCTCGCGCACGAGGCCCGGACCCTCGGCGAGCTGCCCGGGATCACCGCCGACCTCCTCCCCGCCGAGCAGCAGCCCATCCGTCTGGACCGCCAGCCCGTCCTGGGCCTGTTCGGCAGCGCCGAGCGCAGGGGCCGCTGGGTGGCCTATCCGAACGAGCTGGCCGTGGCGCTGGTCGGCAGGGTCGAGGTGGACATGCGCGAGGCGCTCCTGATGCACAACCATCACCGGATGACCGTGACCGCCGTCCTGGGCCGCGTGGAGATCGACGTCCCCGAGGGCGTCGAGGTGCGGCTGACCGGCTGGTCGTTCCTGGGCAGGCGCACCACCACCGCGCGCCGCTCCGAGCTGTCCCACCCCCCGGTGCTGGAGATCGACGGGTTCTCCCTGTTCGGCGTGGTGCGCGTGCGCGCCCCCAGGAGGCGCCGCCTCCTGGGATGGCGCCGCCGCGAGCGCCGACGCGGCATCGGGGCCTGACCCCGGCCCGCACGGTGCCGCCGCGGGCCGACCGGCACACCTCGTCGGTCCCGGCCCGCACACCCCCGGAGCCGCCGCGGGCCGCACCGGACCCGCACCGACCTGCGAGGACCGCCGACCGGGCACAGCAGACGGCGGCGGTGTCAACATGACGCGCGCAACACCGCCAACCCCGGGTGAGGTGGCGGTGTGCTCCGGTGCGTCTGGCAGTCTGGGGCTCACAGGTTTTCCCAGGGAGAGTTGGGTTGCAATGAGCGAGTTCCGTATCGAGCACGACTCGATGGGTGAGGTCAGGGTTCCGGCCGAGGCCAAGTGGAGGGCCCAGACGCAGCGTGCCGTCGAGAACTTCCCGATCTCCGGCCAGGGCCTGGAGGGCGCGCACATCGCCGCCCTCGGCCAGATCAAGGCCGCCGCGGCCAAGGTCAACGCCGAACTCGGCGTCATCAGCGACGACCTGGGCAAGGCGATCCGGGAGGCCGCCCTGGAGGTCGCCGAGGGCAGGTGGAACGACGAGTTCCCGATCGACGTCTTCCAGACCGGCTCGGGCACCTCCAGCAACATGAACACCAACGAGGTCGTCGCGACGCTGGCCACCGAGCGCCTCGGGGCTCCCGTGCACGCCAACGACCACGTCAACGCGTCGCAGTCCTCCAACGACGTGTTCCCCTCCTCCATCCACATCGCCGCCACCTCCGCCGTCCAGAACGACCTGGTCCCGGCGCTGCGGCACCTGGAGGAGGCGCTCAGTGCCAAGGCGACCGAGTTCGCCTCCGTGGTCAAGAGCGGCCGCACGCACCTCATGGACGCCACCCCCGTCACCCTGGGCCAGGAGTTCGCCGGGTACGCCGCCCAGGTGCGCTACGGCGTGGAGCGTCTGGAGGCCGTCCTGCCGCGCGTGGCCGAGCTGCCGCTGGGCGGCACCGCCGTGGGCACCGGCATCAACACCCCCGAGGGCTTCTCCGCCCGGGTCATCGCGGAGATCGCCGAGCACACCGGCCTGCCGCTGACCGAGGCCCGCGACCACTTCGAGGCGCAGGGCGCCCGCGACGGCCTGGTCGAGCTGTCCGGCCAGCTGCGGACCATCGCGGTCGGCTTCGCCAAGATCGCCAACGACATCCGCTGGATGGGCTCGGGCCCCACCACCGGCCTGGGCGAGATCCTCCTGCCCGACCTCCAGCCGGGTTCCTCGATCATGCCGGGCAAGGTCAACCCGGTCCTGTGCGAGGCCATGCTCCAGGTGACCTCGCAGGTCGTCGGCAACGACGCCGCGGTGGCCTTCGGCGGCGCGAGCGGCAACTTCGAGCTGAACGTGCAGCTGCCGATGATCGCCCGCAACGTGCTGGAGTCGATCCGCCTGCTCTCCAACGTCTCGCGCGTGTTCGCGGACCGCTGCGTGTCCGGGATCGAGGCCGACGCCGAGCAGTGCCGCGTCTACGCCGAGTCCTCGCCGTCGATCGTGACCCCGCTCAACCGCTACATCGGCTACGAGGAGGCCTCCAAGGTCGCCAAGCAGTCGCTGAAGGAGAAGAAGACCATCCGCGAGGTGGTCATCGAGCGCGGCTACGTCGAGGACGGCAAACTCACCGAGGCGCAGCTGGACGAGGCCCTCGACGTGCTGCGGATGACCAACTCCCAGTAGTCGGACCCGTCGCACCACGGGGCACCCCGCGCACGGGGTGCCCCTTCCGTGTGCTTGTCGGGGCGGTCGTGTGCCGGGCGGGGCGCACGGTGCGCGTGGGTCGCGGTTGTGTCTCACTCGGCCGCGGAGGGCTTCGACCAGGAACCTTCCGCGCGCGTGAGGCGTCCGACATCCTTGAACAGAGCACCTTGGAAGCCCGCCTTCGAGAGGGCAGTACATGTCGAGCAACAGCGACAGTGAACGCATCGTCGCGGACCGCTACGTCCTGCGCCGTGAACTCGGCCGCGGCGGCATGGGGGTGGTCTGGGAGGCCTTCGACCCGGCGCTGGACCGCGACGTCGCGATCAAGCAGGTGCTGCTTCCCGACCACTTCACCGACTCCGAGCGCGCGGACGCGCACGGCCGGGTCCGGCGCGAGGCTCGCTCCGCCGCGCGGATCAGCCATCCCACGGTGATCACCATCCACGACGTCTTCGAGTACGACGGCAACCCGTGGGTGGTCATGGAGCTGGTCGAGGGCGGGTCCCTCCAGGACCGGCTCAACGAGCGGGGCGCCCTGCCCCCGGACGAGGTCGCGGAGATCGCCGAGTCGCTGCTGCGCGCCGTGCGGGCGGCGAACGCGGCCGGGGTCCTGCACCGCGACATCAAGCCGGGCAACATCATGACGTCCCTGGACGGCCGGGTGATCCTCACCGACTTCGGCATCGCGACGATGGAGGGCGGGCCGAGCATCACCCGCACCGGCGCGCTGATCGGTTCCCCCGAGTACATGCCGCCCGAGCGGCTGTCGGGCGGCCCGGCCGAGCACCGGGGCGACCTGTGGAGCATCGGCGTGACCCTGTTCGCGGCGGTGGAGGGCACCTCCCCGTTCCGCCGCGACAGCCTCACCGCGGCGATCGCGGCCGTGATGTCCGCTCCGCTGCCGCCGATGACGCGCGCCGGGTGGCTGGAGCCGGTCATCTCCGGTCTGCTGGAGCGCGACCCGGACCGCAGGCTGGGTGTGGACGAGGCGCTGGCGCTGCTGCGCGAGCGCGGCGGACCGAACCCGGGCGGCGACGGCAGCGGCGGCCTCGGTGCGGCGGGTGCCGTGGGAGCCGCGGGGACGGGCGCCTTCGGAGGCGGTGCCCCGACCTTCGGCAGCGTACCGCAGGGCGGACCGGCGAACCCGGTGACGCCCGCGACGCCCCTCCCGCACGGGCACCACCCGGCCTACCAGCACCAGTCGACCCACTCCGTGGGAAGCGGTCACGGCGGCATGGGCCGTGGCCCGGGAGTGCCCGGAGGCCCCGGGGCTCCCGGTGTCCCGTTCCACTCGGGCGGTCACGGCGGCGCGCGCCCGGGTTCGGGTTCGGGGAACACCAGGCTCCTCATCGGTGTGGGCGCCGCGGTGGTGGTCCTGGGTCTGATCAGCGGCGTGGCCGTGGTCGGCGCGACCCTGCTCGCGGGCGACGAGGCCGAGGGCGGCGCCTCCGAGACGCTGTCGGCGTCCGAGAGCGCGAGGCCCCCGGCGGAGCCCTCCACCTCGGTCGGCGGGGACGAGGGCGGTGTCGGCAGCGGCGGGGAGGGCCGGGGCGACGACGGCGGCCAGACGGGCGACGAGGGCGAGAGCGGGGACGAGGACGGGGAGCCGCCGTCCTATGACGAGCTGGAGACCTTCCAGTCGCAGTGGTTCCACGTGGACTACCCGGCCGGGTGGCAGGTGGACGACAGCGAGATCGAGAACACGCTGGCGGTGTTCGTCGCGCCGGGCGGTGACCACCAGGTGTGGGTGACCGGCTGGACCGAGCAGGAGTTCACCGGGACGAGCGCCGAGTACCTGGAGGAGACCAACGGCGGGACGAAGGTCGAGGGTGACGTCACCGCCGACTACACGCAGCTGGAGCTGGAGGAGTTCGACGACGGCGACTTCGAGGAGGGCTGGGACGTCGCCATGGTCGAGTCCGACTTCACCAACGAGACCTGGGCGAGCCAGGAACGGCGCTTCTGGGCCTACGCGGTCAGCGCCGAGTACGAGGGTGACCGGGTGTTCTACCTGGTCAGCGTGAACGTTCCGCGCGAGGACGCCGACTACTACGACGACCTGCCCGAGGACGTCATGGAGTCGTTCGACCCGAAGCTGTGAGCGCGCCGCCCGACGGTCTCGGCGGGCGGGGCGCCGAACGGGACGGGGGCCGTTCCGGAGGGGAACGGCCCCCGCGTCTTCCGTACGTTCCGGAAGAGGCGTCCGTCGGCGGGGCGTGGACGCCCCGGCGGATCAGTACCAGCCGATGGACTGGGAGTGGGCCCAGGCCTCACAGGGAGTGCCGTAGCGGCCCTTGATGTAGTCGATGCCCCAGGCGATCTGGGTGGCGGGGTTGGTCTGCCAGTCGTCGCCGTGGGTGGCCATCTTGTCACCCGGCAGCGACTGGGGGATGCCGTAGGCGCCCGAACTGGGGTTCTGCGCGCTGGGGTTCCAGTTGCTCTCCTTCTCCCACAGGGGTTCGAGGCAGTCGTGGAACTCGCTGGCGGCCCAGCCCTCGGCGAGGACCATCTCCAGGGCGGTGCCCTTGGGGTCGCCGGTGAAGACGGGAGTCTCCTCCTCCTCTTCTTCTTCCTCTTCTTCCTCCTCCTCGATGTCGCTTCCCTCGACCTGGGCCGTCAGGACCCCTTCGGTGAGGGCCGCGTCACGCTGCTCCTGAGCCTGGATGCGCAGGGTCTGGAGTTCTTCCTGGGACAACTGCTCGGAGAAGAACGACTCCTCCCCGGCTTCGGTGTCGGCGGCGGGTTCCTCGGCCTCCGGAATGGCGGCGCTGGCCACCGTGTCCGGATCGATGTCGTCGTCCGCGAACGCGGTGACGGCGAAGGTCGCACCCGCGACGAGAGTCGCCGCACCGACCGCCGCCGTACTACGCAGCGACATTCGGTTGATTAGCACGATTGCCTTTCCCAAGAGGGGGTTATTGGCAGGGAAAGCCCTATTAATACCAGTTGTTGGACTGGGAGTGGGACCAGGCGCCGCAGGGGTTCCCATAGCGGTCCTTGATGTAGTCGATGCCCCAGGCGATCTGGGTCGCGGGGTTGGTCTGCCAGTCGGAGCCGTGGGAGGCCATCTTGTCGCCGGGCAGGGCCTGCGGAATGCCGTAGGCGCCCGAACTGGCGTTCTCGGCCGTGTGGTTCCAGTTGCTCTCCTTCTCCCACAGCGGCTCCAGGCAGTCGTGGAACTCGCTGGCGGCCCAGCCCTCGTCCAGGACCATCTGGAGGGCGATCTCCTTGGGGTCGCCGGAGGGGGTCGACCCGGCGGAGCCGCCGCCGGAGGAGTCGGAACCGCCGGAGCTGTCGGCCTCGGGCTCCTCCTCGGGCTCGGGCTCGGGTTCGGGGATGTCGCTGGCCGTCCCACTGTCGGCGCGGACGGCCTCGTCGACGGCCACCCTGGCCTGCTCCAGGCTCTCCTCGCGCTGGGCCTCCCGCTCCTGGTCGCCCTGTTCGGGCTGCGCGGCGAAGAAGTCCTTGGGCTCGCCGTCGCCGCCTCCCGCCGCCGCCTGCTGGTCGGGGACCACTGCGGCGGAGCTGAGCTGGCCGGGGTCGATCGCGTCGCTCTGGGCGAACGCGGCGACCGAGAACGTGCCGCCCGCGACGAGGGCCGCGGCGCCGACGGCGCCCGCATGTCGCAGTGAGATGAGGTTGAGTAGCAAAATCGCCCTTTCGCGTAGACGCACACGCGCCCGACGGGGTCCGCGTGTGTGAGAGTTCGCCGCCGCTGACCACGTGGCCCGGGGTGGTGCGCGCGAGGGAAGGGGCTAGCCGTTCGACCGACCGCGGCGCGGGTTCCCACGTGGGAGGGGATGTTCGTGCAGCGGGTTCAGCCTGCATCATCGTCACGATGAAGTAACGCCAGTTTTACTATGGCTTGAGTCACATCACGGAATGCATCCGAAATACAGTGCTTTGACCTGCGCTTCGACACGCAGAGTCAAGGAGTGGTCAAGCCCGCGGCGCTGTGGCGGGGATCTCCACGCCTCCCGGAAAGAGACAGGGGTCACCGGGGACGGTGCTCCTGAGTACCCGTACGGATGTGCGCGGACGGCTCCGAGGGTCAGGATGGCGCCATGAACGTCCACGGATCCCCGCCGTCCCCCGCGGGCCCCCGGCTCAGGTGCCCGGACTGTCGCGCCCCGCTCCCCGCCCTGCCCCGGACCTGCCAGCGGTGCGGGCTCCTGCTCGTCGGCTCCACCGCCCAGCGGCTGTGGCACATCGACACGGAGATCGCGCTGCTCGACAGCCGTAAGCGGACCCTGCGCGAGGAGCGGGCCGCCGTCGTGGCACTGCTGCGCGAGGAGTCGGGCCGGGGTGTGCCCCCGGCCGGTTTCGGAGCCGGGCCCGTTCCCGGGTTCGCGGACGGGCAGGCCCCGTACGCGTCGGCGCACGGCCCGACCGCGGGGGCTCCGACCGGGCGGCTTCCCTCCGGACGGACTCCGGTCGTCCAGGACGCGTACGGACAGTCCCCGGCCGGGCGGGCGCCCGGCGCACAGGTACCGGCCGAGCAGGTCTCGGCTGGGCGGTTCCAGTCCTCACGGGTCGCGTCCGGGCCGCCCGGGGAGGTCACCCGCCGCTCGGCACAGAACGTCATCCTCGGGCTGGGCGGCGTGCTCGTCGGCATCGCGGCCCTGGTCTTCGCCATCTGGACGTGGAGCGACATGGGCACCGGCGCACGCGCCGGGGTCCTCGGGTTCACCACGGCGGTCTTCGCCGTCCTGGCCCTGCCGCTGCACCGGCGCGGCCTCAGGGCGACCGCGGAGACCTTCGGCTGCCTGGCCGCCGTGCTGCTGTGCGTCGACGCCCTCGCGCTGTGGCTGCTGATGTCGGAGCAGCTCGGGAGCGGGCCCGGCTACACCGCGGCCGCGCTGGTCGTCATCGGCGCGCTGCTGGCGTCCTATCCGCTGCTCGTGCCGCTGAGGACGCCGCGCGTCCTGACCGTTCTGCTCCTGCAACCGGTGCCCGTCCTGCTGGTGGTGGCGTCCGGCTCCCCCGACCTCTGGTCCTGGCTGCTGCCCGCCCTCTCCGCGACCGGGCTCGTCGACCTGCTCCTGGCCCGGTGGTTCGGACGGCCCCGTACGGGCGTCCCCGTGCGCGCCCTCCGCGTCAGCGCGACCGTGCTGTGGGTGCTGACCATGGTTCTGGCGCTGCTGTACACGGCGTTCGTCCTGGCCGCCTCCACCGCGGGCGTCGACCACATCGGAGCCTGGTGGTTCGTGGCCGTCGCCCTGCTGCTGTCGGGCGTGACCGGTCTGCTGTTGGCCCCCGGCCCGCTGCCCCACGTCCCGGAGGGCCCCGGCCCCGTGGGCGCTGCGGGCGGTGCCGCTGGCCTGGGAGTTGCGAGCGGTACCGGAGCCCCCGGCGGCGGTGCCGCCTCCAGGGTTCCCGCGGTCATCGCCCTGCTGGTCCTGGGGATGGCGCCGCTGGCCGCCGGGCCCGCACACCTGCCCGCGCTGCCCAGGGTGCCCCCGCACCTGTGGAACGGCGGCCCCCCGACCGCACCGGTGTCCGGCGTGCTGGGTCTGCCGACGACGGCCCCTCCGGACACCGGGTTCCACCTGGTCGCCGTACTGGTCTGCGCCGTGCTGTCCCTGGGCGCGGTGTTCCTGCTGCGCCGCCGGGCGCTGCTGCCCGCCGTCGCCCTGACCGCTCCCCCGACCCTGCTGACGGCCGTGCACCTGCTGGACCCGCCGCACGCGGTGGCCGTGGTCTGCGCCCTCCTGGTCGGCGCCGCGCTGGTCCTGGCCACGGCCCTGCCACCGCGTCGGACCGGCGCCTGGGTGCCCGCGCTCACCGGAACCCTGACCCTGCTCACCGGCGGCCTGTGGTCGCTCCCGGACCAGTACACCTCCCTGGCCGCCCTCGTGCTCGTGGAGGCGGCGGTCCTGGTCGCGCTACTGCTGTACCGCCGGTCCAGCCGTCCCGCGGCGCTCTACGCGACCGGCCTGCTCCTGTGGGCGCTGGCCCTGCTGACCGGCGCGTTCTTCGGACTCGGCCTCGTGATATCGGACACCGTGCCGCCTCCGGCGTGGTGGCTGCTGGCCGCCTGCGCGCTGGCGGCCGGGGCGAACGCCGTGGTGCTCGGACGGATCCCCCTCCCGACGGCGAGCGGTGCCGGGGGCGACCCACGGCCGGTGTTCACCGTGGTCGGGCTGCTCCTGCTCTCGTCCGTCCCGCTGCTGGTCGGGCGGGGGCACAGCCCCGGCCTGCCGCTGCTGTCCGGCGAGTACGTGCCGTGGGCGGCGCCCGTGCGTGCGCTGGGCGACCCCGCCTACTCCGTCCTGGGGCTCCACCGCGTGGCGGGCCCTGCGGAGGCGGTCGCGACGGCGGCCGGGATGCTGCTGGCCGGTACGGTGGCGGTGGCCCTGGTCGCCCTGCTCGACCGCGGGCGGACGGCGGCCGCGGCGGTGCTCGCCGCTCCGCCCGCGCTCGTCGCGCTGCCCCTGGTCCTGGACGCGCCGTTCCTCGGCGCCCTGCTGTGGGTGTTCGCGGTGGGTTCGGCCCTGGCGCTGTGGTCGGCGCTGACCCGGGACGGGCGGCTCGGCTGGCTGGCGGGGCTGACCGGACTCCTCACCCTGCTGCTCGGTGCGGGCTGGGCGCTGGTCCAGGAGCACGCGACCACGGGCGCCCTGATGGGGGTCGCGGTGGTCGCCGCGGTGGTCGCGGCCCTGGCCCGGACCTCCGTCGCGGCGATCGGCGCCACGGCGGTGGCGACGGCGGCGACGGGCGGGTTCGCGCTCGCGCTGCCCCTGCTGCTGGGTGCTCCGGTGGAGTACGCGGCGCTGGCGCCGATCGCGGTGGTCGCCGCGGTGGCCGTGGCCGCGCCGCGGCTGCGCGGACCGCTCGTACCGGCGACGGAGGTCCCCGCCTGGGTGTGGGCGGCGGTCTCGCTGGGCGTCACCGTGGCGGCGGGGGCGCGGCTGGAGCTGGTCGCGCTGGCGCTGGCCGTGGTCGGGGTCGTCGCGCTGGCGACCGCCGCGCGGCCGGACCGGCGCTGGTTCGCTCTGGTGGGCGCGCTGCTGATGCTGGCCGCGCTGTGGACGGTGCTCTCCGCGTGGGACGTGGCCGTACCCGAGGCGTACACGGTGCCGTCCGCCCTCGCGGCACTGGCCGTGGGCTGGGAGTGGAGCCGCGGGGCGGCCGAACCGCCGTCGAGCTGGGCCGCCCACGGCGGCGGCCTGGCGCTGCTGTTCCTGCCCACCGTCGTGCTGGTGCTGGCGGAGGACGGCATGGTGTGGCGGGTGCCCGCCGTGCTCGTGCTGGGTCTGGCGGTGACCGTGTGGGGCCTGCGCCGACGGCTCCAGGCGGTCCTGGCGACGGGCGGGCTGGTGCTGGTGGCGACCTCGCTGCGGGCGTTCGGGCCGCCGCTGTGGGACCTGACCCGCCTGGTGCCGAACTGGGTGCCGTTCGCCGTCGCGGGTGTGCTGCTGCTGGTGATCGGCGCCCGCTACGAGGCGAGCCTGGAACGGCTGCGGCGTCTGGGGCGCCTGGTGGCGGGGATGCGCTGAAAAGCTCGACCACACGCCCGTGGAGCGCGGGTCGGCGACCCGCCGAGGGGCTCCACGGGGG
>NZ_CBDRFA010000090.1:0-32573 GCF_965343085.1 Nocardiopsis synnemataformans
GTGAGCTCGGTGGCGTCGGCGAGTTCCTCTTCGATGATCTCGTTGCACAGATCAATGCACTCATCGCAGATGTACACGCCGGGGCCGGCGATGAGCTTCTTCACCTGCTTCTGGCTCTTGCCGCAGAACGAGCACTTCAACAGGTCCCCGCCGTCGCCGATGCGTGCCACCCAGCCACTCCTCAAAACTAAGGCCGCCCCGTCGGTGCCGCTCGCGCGGGCAACCGCCCGGAAGTCGAAAATCTTCCGTGACCGTCCACAGCGGTGGTCACGGACGAGGCGATCTGTGTGTCGCTCTCCGTCAGACTAAGCGAAAAACCGGACCGGCTTCACCACCGGGCTCCCCCAGGCGGGTCATGGGCCGGTCCGGCCTGCGCTTCACCTCCGCCGGAACGCCCTGCCCCGGCGCCGCGTCCGCGCGCCCGGTCAGGCCGTCCGGCTGTGCCTCGACCCTGCTTCAGGACTTCAGGGAAGCCTTGCGGTAGGGCAGCACGAAGTCGATGATGCCGTAGTCCTTGGCCTCCTCGGCGGTGAGGATCTTGTCCCGCTCGATGTCCTTGGAGACCTGCTCGGCGGAGCGCCCGGTGTGGCGGGCCAGGGTGGTCTCCAGCTGCGTACGGATACGGGTGATCTCGTTCGCCTGGATCTCGATGTCGCTGGCCTGGCCGTGCATGCCCTCGGTCGCGGGCTGGTGGATCAGGATGCGGGCGTTGGGCAGCGCGCCGCGCTTGCCCGCCGTCCCGCCCGCGAGCAGGATCGCTGCGGCCGAGGCGGCCTGGCCGATGCACACCGTCTGGATGTCGGGGCGGACGAACTGCATCGTGTCGTAGATCGCCATGAGGGAGGTGAACGAGCCGCCCGGCGAGTTGATGTACATCTGGATGTCCCGCTCGGAGTCGAGCTGCTCCAGGGTGATGAGCTGGGCCATCAGGTCGTTGGCCGACGTGTCGTCGATCTGGACGCCGACGAAGATGATCCGCTCCTCGAAGAGCTTGTTGTACGGATTCATCTCCTTGACGCCGTAGGACGTCCGCTCCACGTAGGACGGCAGGACGTAGCGGCCCTGGGGGGCCATCGAGGCCGCGCCGCCGATGAGACTGGGGTTGAACTCGGTCATTTCACGCCTTCCACGCACTGCGCCGTTCCTGGGATGAGGTCCGACGGATCAACTCTGGGTTCGGCCCTGGGTCACGTCGAGGGTCCCTTCGAGGACCTCGTCGATGAAGCCGTACTCCTTGGACTCCTGGGCCGTGAACCAACGGTCGCGGTCGGCGTCCTTCTCGATCTGCTCGACCGTCTGGCCCGTGTGCTCGGAGATCTTCTCGATGAACATCTTCTTCACGTAGAGCAGCTGGTCGGCCAGGATGCGGATGTCGGAGGCGGTACCACCGATGCCGCCGGACGGCTGGTGCATCATGACGCGGGTGTGCGGCAGCGCGTAGCGCTTGCCCGGCGCCCCGGCGCACAGGAGCATCTGGCCCATGGACGCGGCCATACCGATACCCACGGTGCGCACGTCGTTGGGGATGTACTGCATGACGTCGTAGATCGCCATGCCCGAGGTCACGGAACCACCGGGCGAGTTGATGTACATGGTGATGTCCCGCTGGCGGTCCTCCGCGGACAGCAGCAGCAGCTCACCCACCAGACGGTTGGCGATCTCGTCATCGACCTGCTGGCCGAGGAAGACGATTCGCTGGCGCAACAGGCGCTGAGGCGTCTGCTCAAGCAAAGGGGAAATCTGCGTCTCCGACGTACGGGCGTCGAAACGCGGGGACTCTTCAAAGGTCGACGGCACTCTCGTCACCTGCTCCGGAATCGAAACGGTTGCGATACAGCGACACTAACGCCGCGCGGCACCGCGCTCGTCCGGTTCGCGCCCCTGTTCGCTTTGAGCGCAGGGTGGCACGGTCCCCGTACAGCACGTTCTTCCACAGGCGAACACGACGCGGGCCCCGCCCGACCCGGAGGTCGGACGGGGCCCGTACGCGCGAAGTCCGGGACTACCCGGGGCCTACTTGGCTTCGTCGGCCTTGGCCTCGTCAGCCTTGGCGTCGTCGGCCTTGGCCTCGGCGGTCTCGTCCGCGGTGTCGCTCTCGGCGGAGGCCTCGGCGTCGTCCTCGACGACCTCCAGGGCCTCACCGGCGGCGACGGCGGCGGCCTTGGCGGCCTCCTCCTCGGCGGTCTCCTGCTCGACGACGTTGCCGTCCTCGTCAGTGATCCGGGCGCCGGCCAGGACCAGGTCCATGGCCTTGCCGCGGACGACCTCGGTGAAGGCGACGCGGATCTGGTTGGACTCGACCAGGTGCTGGGCCAGCTGGTCCGGGCTCACGCCCATGCGCTGGGCCTGCTCGAAGACGTACTGGCTGAGCTCGCCCTGGTCGGCGCTCAGGTCCTCCTGGATGGCCAGCTGGTCGAGGATGAACCCGGCCTTGACCGCGGAGCGGGCGCCGGTGGTCAGCTCCTCGTCGAACTCCTCCTCGGTCTTCTCCTGCGACTCGAGGTAGGCCTCCTTGGTGAGACCGCTCTGCGCGAGCTGCTGCTCCAGGCTCTGGCGGCGGCGGGTGATCTCCTCCTCGACGACCGACTCGGGCAGCGGGATGTCGACGGAGTCGATCAGCTGCTCCAGGGCCTTGTCACGGGCGGCGGAGAGCTGCTGGAGACGGCGGACCTCGCCCATGCGGTTGCGCACGTCCGCGCGCAGCTCGTCGATGGTGTCGAACTCCGAGGCCAGCTGGGCGAACTCGTCGTCCAGCTCGGGCAGCTCCTTGACCTTCACGCTGTGCACGGTGACGGTGACGTCCGCCTCCTGGCCCTCGTGCTCACCACCGACGAGGGTGGTGGAGAAGGTGGCCTCGCCATCGGCCTCCATGCCGCGCAGGGTCTCGTCGAGGCCCTCCAGCATGGTGTTGGTGCCGACCTCGTAGGAGTAGCCGCTGACCGCGACGTCCTCGAGCTTCTCACCATCGATGGCGGCGGACAGGTCGATGGACAGGTGGTCGCCGTCCTCGACGGGGCGCTCCACGCCCACCAGGGTGGAGAAGCGCTCGCGCAGGGTGCCGATCTGCTCGTCGACCTGCTCGTCGGTCACCTCGGCGCTGTCAACGGTGACCTCGATGCCCTTGTAGTCCTCGACCTCGAACTTGGGGCGGACGTCGACCTCGGCCGTGAAGGCGAGCTCGTCGTTGTCCTCCAGCTTGGTGACCTCCACGTCGGGCTGGCCGAGCGCGAAGAGCTCCTCCTTCTGGATGGCTTCGTTGTAGAGCTCCGGAACGGCGTGGTTGACCGCTTCGCTGATCACCGCGCCGCGGCCGACGTAACGGTCGATCAGCCGCGCCGGCGCCTTGCCAGGGCGGAAGCCCTTGATCCGGACCTGCTTGGCGAGCGACTTGTAGGTCACGTCGAAAGCGTGATCGAGCTCCTCGAAGGGCACCTCGATGGTCAGCTTGACCCGGGTGGGGCTCAGCTCCTCGACATCGGTCTTCACGGGGCGGTACTCCTAGGTTTGCCGGCTGGTGTCCGCGTCGGCCCGCAGGCGCACCACACACAACGGCGAAAGGCACGCGCGCACCCCCGGGGTCTTGACGACCGCATCCAGCTGGGGTGCCCTGCGACGGGCTGGGACTTACAGTTTCCTGCTGATCGCACCAAGTCTAGGGCAGATAGACAGGGGGCCACGGCGCGCGGCCGGAGCCGCTGCCACGGTGGTTTCGTCGGGGTGGCGGGATTCGAACCCGCGGCCTCATGCTCCCAAAGCATGCGCGCTAACCAAGCTGCGCTACACCCCGTGTGCCGAACCAAGGATGGCACTCCTGAAAGGGGTGTGCGACCACGGCTCCGGAGACTGTAGTCTTGTCCCCGTCGGCTCCACGAGTCTAGAGGACGCTCGAAGTCTCCGGTGCCACGCGGGCGTAGTTCAATGGTAGAACACCAGCCTTCCAAGCTGGCCATGCGAGTTCGATTCTCGTCGCCCGCTCCGCTCGGGGCGAGCTGTGTGTCAGAGACACCGGCTCGCTTCGCCATTCCCCCCCCGGGGACGACCCCCGAACCCCCGCACACCGCTCGGGGCGAGCTGTGTGTCAGAGACACCGGCTCGCTTCGCCGTTTCCCCGGGGGACGACCCACCCCCCACCTTCCCCCCGCCCCGATTTCGGACGTTTCTGGCATTCCACAGGGCGGATTCTCCGGTGAGGTAGCTCACATCCACGGGCCACTCCCCCGTCCCGAAGTCGAACCGCGTTCGGCCGGTGCGCCCCGAGAAGGAATACCCGTCCCGAACGGATACGTTGACCTTTCGGGCAAGCCCGCGGGCGCGATCGGATCCGGGCGCCCTCAGGTCTGCCGAACGGGTGGTGGATTGACTTCTCTCCCAGCTGAAGCAGGGAGATTCTTCCCTCGCGGGTTGAGCTTTCTGCTTCGTAGCCGGTTGCCGACCCGAACTAACGGCGAGGGACGGGGTACCGCCCATCGGTCTTACACCAGCTCCCGCCCCTACTGTGTGGGCTTCGCCAGGATCACACAGCGGGGGCCCGACATCACTTCCCGCCAGCCCGGCGGTAGGCCGACCCGGACGTGGTTCTCGTCCGAGCCGACGCGGAGCAGGCTAGCACCGGTCCCAGCGTTGGTTCGCGGGTTCGGTGATCTGCCTGGGACGAACCACCGTTTCCCGTCTTGCTCCACAGGAGCCCGCTTCCTCCCTAGCCTAAAGGTCAGAGTTTCTTCGGAAGGATCCAGATGACGGACACGGAAGCGACGCAGGACCCCGGCACCGCGCTGAGCGCCCACTGGTTCGAGCGTCCCGAATCCCTGGTGCGACCGGCGGTCGTCACCGGGGCCTTCGACGTCCTGCACGTCGGACACGTCCGCTTCCTCCAGTCCATCGCCGACCGGGGGCTGCCCCTCGTGGTGGGTGTGGAGTCCGACGCGCGCGTGCACGCCTGGAAGGGCCCGGGACGCCCCGTGAACCCCGCGGAGGAGCGGGCCGAGACCGTGGCCGCTCTGGCCTGCGTCACCGGCTCGTTCGTCATCGAGGGGCCGCCCGAGGTCGCCGACTGGGCCTCCTACGCCGATGTCCTGCGCCCCCTGGCCCCCGCCGCCCTGGCCTACACCGCGGGGGACCGCTACACCCAGGCCAAGATCCGCGGCGCCGACGCGCTCGGCGCACAGGCCTGGGAGCTGCCCTTCACCCCCGGCCGGTCCACCACCGCGGCTCTGGGCCGCCTCGCCCACTCCCTCTAGTACCGCCAGAACGCCCCCACCCGGCCCGTCGCGACGGCCGACGGCTCCGTCCTCCCCCGTACCCGTCCGGGTCCCTCTCCGTGCGCCCACGCGGCCTGGGAAGCGGTGCACACGCACCGGTGTTGACGCTTGCGTGGCGAATAGGCAAGCAGAACGAGGCTGTTCATGACAATGATGTCCGGCAGGCCCTCCTACAGGGCCCTGGTCAACGACGGGAGCGCTAAGGGGCAGTCACTGCCCCCCGGAATCACCCGGCGCATCATCTCCTACGCCCGCCCGCACTGGCGGGTGATCCTGTGCTTCCTGCTGGTGACGACGGTCGGCGCCGGGATCGTGGTCGCCAACCCGCTGCTGCTCAAGGCCATCATCGACCGCGGCATCCTGACCGGGAACACCGCGCTGGTGGTGTGGCTGGCGCTCGCCGCGGCGGGGCTGGCTGTGCTGGAGAGCGGGCTGACCCTGCTCGGCAGGTGGCTGTCCTCCCGGATCGGCGAGGGGGTCATCTACCAGTTGCGCACGCAGGTGTTCACCCACGTGCAGCGGATGCCGGTGGCCTTCTTCACCCGTACGCAGACGGGCTCGCTGATCAGCCGCCTGAACACGGATGTGGTGGGCGCGCAGCGGGCGATCACCTCGGTCCTGCAATCGGTGGTGTCCAACCTGGTCAGCGCGACCGCGGTGATCGTGACGATGCTCGCCCTGTCGTGGCAGGTGACGCTGATCGCGCTGGTCCTGGTCCCGCTGTTCGTGGTCCCCGCCAAGGTGATCGGGCGGCGACTGGCGCACATCTCCCGCGACGCGATGGACACCAACGCGGACATGAGCTCGCTGATGACCGAGCGGTTCAACGTCGGCGGGGCGATGCTGGTCAAGCTGTACGGACGCCCCGAGGAGGAGTCGGCGGGCTTCGCCCGGCGCGCGGCGCGGGTCCGGGAACTGGGCGTCCGCCAGGCGGTGTTCGGCTCGCTGCTGTTCAGCCTGCTGGGCCTGATCACCGCGCTGGCGATGGCGATGGTCTACGGGGTCGGCGGTGTGCTGGCGATCGACGGGGCCTTCGAGGTGGGCACGCTGGTGGCGCTGACCACCCTGCTCGCCCGCCTGTACGGCCCGGTGACGACGCTGTCCAACGTGCACGTGGAGATCATGACCGCGCTGGTCTCCTTCGACCGGGTCTTCGAGGTGCTGGACCTGGAACCGGGCATCAAGGAGAGCCCCGACGCCCGGGCCCTGCCCGGGGGGCGGCTGGGCGTGGAGTTCGACAACGTGTCGTTCCGCTACCCGGGGGCGAAGGAGACGTCGGTGGCGTCGCTGGAGCTGACGCCGCAGGCGTCGGTGGACGAGGACACCCAGGTGCTGAGCGGGGTGTCGTTCCGTGCGGAGCCGGGGACGATGGTGGCCCTGGTGGGGCCGTCCGGCGCGGGCAAGACGACGCTGACGCACCTGGTGTCGCGCCTGTACGACCCGACCGAGGGCCGTGTGCTCATGGGCGGGCTGGACCTGCGCGAGGCGACCGGCGACTCACTGCGCGAGGCGGTCGGCGTGGTCACCCAGGACGCGCAGCTGTTCCACGACACGGTGGGGGCGAACCTGCGGTACGCCCGGCCGGAGGCGACCGACGCCGAACTGGAGGAGGTGCTGCGGATGGCACGGCTGGGCACCCTCCTGGACCAGCTGCCCAACGGGCTGGACACGATGGTCGGCGACCGCGGGTACCGGCTGTCCGGCGGTGAGAAGCAGCGGCTGGCGATCGCGCGACTGCTGCTGAAGGCGCCGTCGGTGGTGGTGCTGGACGAGGCGACGGCCCACCTGGACTCCGGGTCCGAGGCGGCCGTGCAGGAGGCGCTGTCCGTGGCGCTGGAGGGGCGGACCTCGCTGGTGATCGCGCACCGGCTGGCGACGGTGCGCGAGGCGGACCAGATCCTGGTGCTGGAGGACGGCCGGATCCTGGAGCGCGGCACGCACGACGAGCTGCTGGACCAGGGCGGGCTGTACACGGCGCTGTACCGGACCCAGTTCGCGCCGCAGAGCCGTTAGCACCCGTGCCGGGGAACGACCCGGTGGGACGGTTTCCGGCACGGCCTGGTCGGCCGTCCGCCGGGAGCCTCTCCGGCGCCGTGGCGCGGCCGCCGGGGACTCCGAGTCAGTCCTTGCCGGACCTGCCGCCCTTCCCGTCCTTCGTGGACTTCCCCGCCTTGGCCCTCTTGCCGTCCTCCTTGTCCTTCTTGTCCTTCTTCTTCCCGCCGTCCTTCTTGGACTTCTTGTCCTTCTTCTTCCCCGCCTTCCCGCCGCCCTTGCCCGGAGGGACGGCGTCCCCGCGCTTCTCCTTCTTGCGTTCCTTCTTGGCCGCTTTGGAGTGCTTGGGCTTCTTGCGCTTCTTCTGCTTCTTGGCGTCCTTGGAGGTCACGTGGTCGGCCAGGACCGCGGGCAGCGGGGCGATGCCGGGCCCGCCCTCGAAGATCCAGTCGTCGACGGCCTCGACCAGCTTGTCCTCGGTGACCTCCCCCAGCCACACCGGGCGGCCTCCGGCGGCCCGCCCCGCCGAGGACGGCTGGACGACCACCACGTTGGCCTGGAAGCAGATGCCCAGGCACTTGCTGGTGCGGACGGGAACGCTTCGGCCGGAGTGGTCGTCGATGGCCCTGAGGCGGGCGAGCTGGGCCTTGTGGTCCACCCCGGGGACCTTCTTCTTGGTACCGCAGCAGCAGCCCCGGCACACCGTGAGCTGGCAGGGACGTCCTTCGACCGTGTCCACACCTCTCCCTCCGCGCTCTCGCCGGACCGCATGAACCGTTAGGTTCGCCTTACCTCATCAGGGTAATCCGTCGTCGGAACCGCCTGACCAGCGGGTACGCCACCGGAACCGACCTCCTCCACCGGCACGCCCACGTGTCCGGGTCCGGCGACCACCACGGGCCGCCAGGTCTCGGGCAGCCCCGCTCCGCCGTCCCCGCCGTTCCACCCCGGCGCCCACACGAACGGCAGCCCGGCGGCGAACACCGGCCCCGGGCGGTCCATGAGCTGCACCCGCACCTGGGGCTCGGTGCAGGCGCCGGAGTTCCCGCAGCGGGCCACCGTCTGACCGGCCCGGACGCGGTCGCCCCGGCGGACCTCCAGCGATCCGCGCTCCAGGTGGCCCAGGAGTACGTAGGCGCCGCCCACGTCGATCACCAGGTGGTTGCCGAGCGGTCCGGCCGGACCGCGCAGCTCCCGCAGCGTGTTCTCCACGACCGAGCCGAACAGCCACGGCCAGGAGTTGCGGCTGCGGTGGTCGCGCTGGCGCCCGTGCGCGGTCACCACCGTTCCGTCGGCGGGGGCGTACACGGGCTGGCCGAAGGCCGGGAAGTCGCCCGGCGGGCGGCTGAGCGGCCGCCAGCCGATGTCGGGGCGGGCGCCCGCGCCGGGTTCGGCGACCAGGCCGAGCGCGTGGGTCTGCCCGTAGGCGTGGCTGCCCTGGCTCGGCACGTTGTCCACGGGGCTGGTGAGCGCCATCCACCTGCCCCGCACCGGCGGCTCCAGCACCCTGGGCTCGCACCGCACGGTGCCCAGGCGCAGGTACACGGCCAGCGCGGCGGCGAACAGCGTGCCGCCCGCCCACCAGGAGAGGCCGAGGTAACCGGCGAGGAGGGCGAGGGTGGCCACCCACATCAGCGGCATGCGGACCCTGGCGAGCAGCAGCGGCCAGCGGGGGACGGAGCGGCCGGAGGGGGCCGGGGAGCGGCGCGGGGCGGGTGAGGGCATCCCTCATTGTGGACGCCCCGCCCGCCCCGGTCGAAGACGGGTCGCGTTACCTTCGGTTCTCCCCGTCCCCCCGGACCTCCCCGTCCTGCCGGGTCTCCCCGTCCCTGCGAGCGCGCTTGCGCAGGTACTCCGTCGCGGCTCCGGCGCCCCGGTCGATCCTGTCGTCGTGGGCGCCACCGGTGGCCTTCTTCGCGGCTCTGGCGGCCTTGCCCACCAGGCCCTGGGCCTGTTCGGCGTTGTCGTCGACGGCCTTCTTCAGCCGTTTGAACGCATCTCCGGTACCGGACATGGAATCCTCCCTCGATCCGTCCTGCCCTGTCGCGATACCCGGTTCCCGCCCCGTTCATGCCGGTGTGGCGTCCGGTGTCGGCGCGGGGCCAGGTCAGACACCCAGGACCACGGTGGCGATGGAGAAGTAGATGAGCAGGCCCGTGGCGTCCACGATGGTGGTCACCATCGGCGAGGACACCACCGCCGGGTCCACGCCCACCTTGCGGGCGAACAGCGGCATGGACGAGCCGATGACCGCCGCCCACGTGCACACCGCGATCACCGAGCACGCCACCACCACGGCGACGTCCACGCCCACCAGCAGGGAGCCGATGCCCAGGGCCAGCGCGGCGAGGAGGAGTCCCAGCAGCAGGCCGACCCGGGCCTCCTTCCAGATCACCGACGGCAGGTCGCGCACCCGGACCTCACCGACGGCGAGGGCGCGCACGATCGCGGTGGCCGACTGGGCGCCGACGTTGCCGCCCGTGCCGATGAGCATCGGCACGAACAGGGCCAGGGCGGTGACCGCCTCCAGGGCCGACTCGAAGGCCTGCATCACGTTGACCGTGAGCGTGGCCGCCACGATGAGCAGCATCAGCCACACCGAGCGCGCACCGACCAGGCGCAGCACGCCGACGGACACGTAGTGCTCGCTGACCGGGTTCGCCCCGGACTGGAGGGCCATGTCCTCGGAGTCGGCGGCCTCGATGACCTCCAGGGCGTCGTCGAAGGTCAGCAGACCCACGAAGCGCTCCTCGGAGTCCACCACCGCCAGGGCGACCAGGTTGGCCTCCTGCATCAGGCGGGCGGCGTCCTCGACCGGCTCCGTGGCGCGCACGCGCGGCGCGAACACGTCCACGATGTCCTTGATCAGTCGTTCGTCGTCGCTGACCACCAGGTCGCCCAGCGTCACCGTCCCGACCATGCGGCGGCCGTCGCTGACCACCGGCAGGGTGTAGATGGTCTCGGCGTCTGCCCCCCTCGCGCGCACGACCTCAAGGGCGCGGCCCACCGCGAGGTCGCGGTGCAGGATGACCGTCTCGGGGGTCATGTACCGGCCGACGGAGTCCTCGGGGTAGCCCAGCAGGGCGGCGGTCATCCTGCGTTCGGCGGGGCTGAGCCCGGCCAGGGCGCGGGTGGCGATCTTGGCGGGCGCCTCGCCGATGAGGCGGGCCCGGTCGTCCGGGTCCATCTCCTCCAGGATCTCGTGGAAGGCCGTGTCGCGCAGTCCGAGCAGGATGGACTGCTGCTGGCCCGGGTCGAGTTCCTCGAAGACCTCCAGCTCGCGATCCTTGTCCAGGAGCCGGAAGGGGATGATCGCCTCGCCGCCGTCCATGCGGGAGAGTTCGTCGGCGATCTCGTAGGGCCTGTGTTCGGCCAACCAGAGCCGGATACCGGTCAGGTCGTTGTTCTCGACCAGATCGATCAGTTCTTCAGCGCGCTCGCCTTCTGACATGCGAAGCACCCCCTCGCATTCTTCTGCGCCCGGTGGGAAGCACCACGGACGGCACCGGATCCTGGGAAAAGCGGTGGGCCGGTGGTTCCACGGCCCCGCTCCGGTCCCGTCGTCACTGGTGTGGTGAACCGTGCGTCGGGTGGGTCTCCGGGGGCGGAAAAAGGCGGGCACGGTGATCCGGGGACGTGTACGGTCTGACCGCCGTACGCGGGACGGGGAGCACTCCGACCTTACCCGGCGGAGCGGTCTGGGAGCACACCGGACGATTCCTCACACCCCAGAAGCGACCGACGGGCGGCGGGTCAGTCGCGCCAGAGGACGACCAGGGCGCAGTCGTCGTTCTTGTCCTTGCTGAGGGTGTCCACGATCTCGTCCGCTCCGGTGGCGAAACCGCGCGGGACGAGCTGCTCGGCCGCGCCGAGGAGACGGTCGATCCCGGCGTCGAGGTCCTCGCCCGGGGTCTCGATGAGGCCGTCGGTGCAGAGCATGATGGCGTCACCGGGCCGGAGCCTGCCCTCGACGGAGGTGTAGGTCATCTCGGGGATGACCCCGAGGACCACGCCCTTGGCCTCGGTGGTGCTCCACAACCCGCCGCCGCTGTCGTAGTGCAGCGCGGGCGGGTGTCCGGCGGAGGCGATCTGGTACTCGCCGGTGTCCAGGTCCACGCTCAGGTGCACGGCGGTGACGAAGCCCTCACCACCGCTGTTGCGCATGAGGTAGTCGTTGCAGTGGGCCAGGAAGTCGCGGGTGGGGACGGCCCCGATCAGGCCGCTGAAGGCGCCGGAGAGCAGCAGGGCCCGGGTTCCGGCGTCCACACCCTTGCCGGAGACGTCCACCACGGCCACGTCCAGCCGGTTCTCCCTGCGGATGGAGACGACGAAGTCACCGCCGAAGGACGAGCCGCCCGCCTGGCGAAGGACCGCGGTGTGCCCCCAGCCCTCGGGCAGCCGGGGCAGCCTGCCCTGGCGGCGCAGGCGGTCGCGCAGGTCCAGCAGCATCATCTCGCCGCTGAGCCCCTGGACGCCGAGGCGCTCGCGCACCCCCGACAGCAGGTAGGACAGCACCGCGGTGACGCCGATGGTGACCAGCAGGCCGGGGCCCACCTGGCCGAAGTCGAGCATGAAGGCGACGAAGACCAGGACGGCGGCGACCACGGCCAGCAGGAAGGCCAGGCTCTTGCGCTTGAGGAGGAGGCCGCCCGCGAGGACGGTGAGGATGGTGGAGCTGGGCGGGAACCAGCCGGTGGGCCCCCACACGGCGCCGACGCCGATGCCGACGGCCAGGGCGACGAGGGTGATCAGGACGAGCCGGTAGCGGAACAGCACCTTGCGCCGGAGCACCGCGACGAGCCGCTGCGCGGTGGAGCGCAGTAGCCGGGTGGTCTTGGCGGTCGGTGTGGGCTTCATGTGTCCCCTGCGTTGCACACCCGCTCACCAGCGGGGGTTCGGTTCTCGGACGGCACGGTCGGATGGGCGCGGGGGCCGCGTCGCCGCCGGGGGCCGGCGTACGGGGCGGTGTGGGGCACGCCCTGGCCGTGGTTGCCGGAGGTGCCGACCGGAGGGCACCGCCGCGCCGCGGGCAGTGAGGCCCGCAACTGTGCACGAACTGTAGCGCGGGGGGTGTCGCCGTGGCACGTGCAACCAGCAGTGTTCTCCACCCAAACCGAGGATTTGGGTTCAGCCGATAACCGAGCGTGTGGATTCGGGCATCGTCCCGGCGTCCGAAAACCGTTCTGTAAGCCGGGATGTCCACCCCTCTCGGACGCTCCCGCGTGGCCGGGCCCCGCCGCCGGTCGCTCCGCGCGTACGGACGCCCCCGCGCGAGGCCTTCCGGCGCCGCGCGGGAGGCGGTTCAGGCGCCCACGGGGTTCTGGAGGTGCTGGAGGTGAGACTGCAAGTCAGTCTGCGCCGTAGGCGTCCGTTGAGGGCGGTGGCGGGCGACGGGCGAGCCAAAGCGGAGCGGCGGTCCCCAAAAAACACTGCTTAGGGAAGCGGGGGGAGCTCGCCGGTCTCCTCGTAGGCCGTCAGCATCGCGATGCGGCGGGTGTGCCGGTCCTCGTCGCTGTACGGGGTGGCGAGGAAGACCTCCACGAACCGGGTGGCCTCCTGCTCGGAGTGCATCCTGGCGCCGAGACTGAGCACGTTGGCGTCGTTGTGCTCACGCGCCAGGCGGGCGGTGTCCTCGCTCCAGGCCAGGGCCGCGCGCACGCCCCTGACCTTGTTCGCGGCGATCTGCTCGCCGTTGCCGGAGCCACCGATGACGACGCCCAGGGCGCCCTTGTCGGAGGCGGCCCCCTCGGCCGCGCGCAGCACGAAGGGCGGGTAGTCGTCCGCGGCGTCGTAGGCGGCGGGCCCGGCGTCGACGACGTCGTGGCCCTGCTCCCTCAGCCAGGAGACGAGGTGTTCTTTGAGCTCGTAGCCCGCATGATCTGATCCAAGGTAAACACGCACGGGTCCAGTCTGGCAGGTCACGGCGGTGACAAGCGCAGCGCCCCGCTCGCTGGGGCGAGGCGGGGCGCGGTGGTACTCGTGTCCCTCAGAGGGAGCCGGAGGCCGCAGCGGCGACACTCAGCCCGAGGACGGCGAAGAGGGCCATCGAGCCGATGGCGATCACGTTGTAGAGGACGATCGCCTTGAGGTCCTTACCGATCGGACCTGCCTTGGAGACCGCGGGCTTCTTGCTCAACTTCCACCTCGTTAGGGTTCGACCAGGGATATCCCGTCGGAAATTTTTCCACACCACACAACGTGGTTCTCACCGGGGCCGATTCCATGCGAGGGGCCGCGGGGACCGTGAGTCCGCGCACACCCGTCGACGGCCCCGCGGTACCGGGGCGTGCGCCGGGTCCCGCGGAGCCCGGCGCACGCTCGGCGTCACAGCTGGAGGGCCTTGACCTCGCAGAACTCCTCCAGGCCGTGGGCGCCCCACTCGCGGCCGTTGCCGGAGCGCTTGTAGCCGCCGAAGGGGGCGCGCGGGTTGAGGGCGCCGCCGTTGACCTCCACCTGTCCGGCCCGCAGGCGCCGGGCGACGGCCAGTCCCTGCTCGGGGTCGCCGGACCACACCGCGGCGTTGAGCCCGTACACGGTGTCGTTGGCGATGGCGACCGCCTCCTCCTCCGTGTCGTAGGGGATCAGGACCAGCACCGGGCCGAAGATCTCCTCCTGGGCGATGCGCATGTCGTTGCTCACGTCGGCGAAGACCGTCGGGCTGACGTAGTAGCCGTTCGCGCGGCCCTCGACCGGTTCGGGGCCGCCGGTGACCAGGCGGGCGCCCTCCTCCACGCCGAGCGTGAGGTAGGAGCGGACCCGCTCCAACTGGTCGGCGGAGACCAGCGGGCCCATGCGGGTGGCCTCGTCCCCGGGGTCGCCGGGCGCGTACTTGGCGGCGGACTCGGCGGCCAGGGCGACCGCCTCCTCGTAGGAGTCGCGGTGCACCAGCATGCGGGTGAGCGCGTTGCAGCTCTGACCGGTGTTGCGCATGACGTCGGCGACACCGCGCTTGACCGCCTTGGCCAGGTCGGCTCCGGGCAGGATGACGTTGGGAGACTTGCCGCCCAGCTCCAGGGCGACCTTCTTGACGGTCTCCGCGGCGACCTGGCTGACCCGGGTCCCGGCGCGCGTGGAGCCGGTGAAGGAGACCATGTCCACGCGGGGGTGCGCGGCGATGGCCTCGCCGACGACCGGGCCGGTGCCCGACACCAGGTTGAACACGCCCGCGGGCAGGCCCGCCTCGTGGAACACCTCGGTGAGGGCGTAGGCGCTGAGCGGGGCGACCTCGCTGGGCTTGAGGACGACGGTGTTGCCCGCGAGGAGGGCGGGGACGACCTTGAGCACGATCTGGTGAAGCGGGTAGTTCCACGGGGTGATGGCGCCGACCACACCGACGGGCTCGCGCACGATGAGCGAGTTGCCCACCCTCTCGCCGCCGAAGTAGCGCTCCCCGGTCTCCTCGACCAGGTCGATGTAGGTCTGGAACATGAGGGCGGGCAGGCCCGCCTGGACCTTGCGGGCGAACACCGTGGGAGCGCCCATGTCCCGGGTGAGCTCCGCGGCGATGTCGTCGATGCGGGCGTTGAACAGCTCCAGGGCCTTGGCCAGGTGGGTCACGCGCTGCCCGGGCGTGAGGGTGGACCAGGCGGGGAGGGCCGCCGCTGCCGCCGCGACCGCGGCGTCGACGTCCTCGGCCGCCCCGGCCGGAACGGTGTCTATGACCTGCTCGGTCGCCGGGTTGACCACGTCCAGTGCCTCACTGGAGGCGGAGTCGCGCCAGGCGCCGTCGATGTAGAGGGATCGCATGGCCCCACTGTCGCAGAACGGGATTCGGGTTGACCAGCCCGGGACGCCGGGCCGGTGCTTTCCCCGATGCGGGGGCGGCGGCCTCCCGCCCCGCCCGCGGGGGGCGCCTGGTCAGCTCCGGTGGGAGGGAGCCTGGTCTCGGCTCCGCCGCGGGCCCCGGAGGGGCCGACCGTCGGGTCGGCGGCGCGACCGGTCAGCCCCAGTGCGGGGGGCGCTCGGAGAGGAGGCGCGCGGTGGAGTCGTCGTCGGAGTCACCCCAGCCGGGGCCCCTCTCGTCGCCGGTGGTGTCGGGCAGGATGTCGATGTCGTCGAGGAAGTCGACCCTGCGCTCGTCGTCGGGTCCGGACACGGTCCCCCGCCCCCTTCGCGTTCGTCGCGGCGGGCCCCTGCCCGCCGCCGGTGTTCGTCTCCAGTGTGCACCCGTCCCGGCGCGCCGCGGCTGTCCGCCCCGCCGGGACGGGGCCGTGGCCCCGTTCCGGCGGGCGCGGGTCAGTCGAAGACGGGATTCCGGGTGCGGGTCCGCTTGAGCTCGAAGAACCCGTCGGTCCCGGCGACCAGGAGGACGCCGTCCCAGAGCTTCCCGGCCGCCTCGCCGCGCGGGATCGGCGTGACGACCGGCCCGAAGAAGGCGGTGTCGGCGACCTGGACGACGGGGGTGCCCACGTCCTCACCGACCAGCTTCATCGCCTCGGCGTGCGAGGCGCGCAGGGCCTCGTCGTACTCGGTGGACGCGCCCGCCTCGGCCAGGTCCTCAGGCAGCCCGACCTCGGCCAGCGCCGCGCGGACCGTGTCCGTGGTACGCGGCTCGCCGCCGTTGTGGAAGCGGGTGCCCAGGGCCGTGTACAGGCCGCCCAGGACCTCGGGGCCGAAGCGCTGCT
Source organism: Nocardiopsis synnemataformans (assembly GCF_965343085.1). Taxonomy (NCBI): domain Bacteria; kingdom Bacillati; phylum Actinomycetota; class Actinomycetes; order Streptosporangiales; family Nocardiopsidaceae; genus Nocardiopsis; species Nocardiopsis synnemataformans. Next base: position 15,875 of record NZ_CBDRFA010000090.1, read on the forward strand.
CGGCGGCGACGCACACCCGCACCGCCTCCCAGGACCTGTCGATGCTCTCGCGGTACTCCTCGGGCAGGTCGCGTCCCTCGTTGAGCACGCCCAGGCTCATCACGTGCCAGCGCACGCGGACCGGTCGGACCTTCTCCACCTCGACGAGCCAGCGCGAGGTGATCCAGGCCCACGGGCACGCGGGGTCGAACCACATGTCCGCGTGGACGGTCTCCTGCCCGTCGCCGGAGTCGGGGGTCTGCGTCATCGCTGCTCCTCGGATCGCGAAAAGGTGTGCACACTTCGGGTCGTAGGAGTGCAACCCCGGTTATCGGTTGCGCATTCCGTCCCGGCGCGTGGCAGGATCGAGGCGAGTGGAAGACGACCTCCGGCCCCGACGACGCTCCACCCCAGGCGGCGGACTCGCCGTGGTCGGCAACGATCCGGCCGGCGACGACGGCGGCCGTGGAGGGAGCGTGGCGTGGCAGGGAACCTGACACGGGACGAGGCTCGTGAGCGGGCGCGGATTCTCAGCGTCGACTCCTACGCCGTGGAGCTGGACCTGACCACCGGTGTCGAGACCTTCAGGTCCACCACCGTGATCCGGTTCTCCAGTTCGGAGCCCGGGGCGCGGACGTTCGTCGAGCTGGCCGCCCCCGCGATCCGCACGGCGACGCTGAACGGCGCCGAACTGGACGCGGCCGAGCTGTTCGACGGCGAGCGCCTCGTCCTCCCGGAGGTGGCCGCGGACAACGAGCTGACGGTCGTCGCCGACGCCGCGTACATGCGCACCGGCGAGGGCCTGCACCGGTTCGTGGACCCGGTCGACGACTCGGTGTACCTGTACACCCAGTTCGAGACGGCCGACGCGCACCGCATGTTCGCGTGCTTCGACCAGCCCGACCTCAAGGCGACCTTCGAGCTGACGGTGTTCGCTCCCCCCTCGTGGGAGGTCGTGTCCAACAGCGCGCCCGACGTGGAGCGCGAGGCCGCGGGCGAGGAGCGGGTGCGCTGGCACTTCCCGGCCACGCCGGTGATGTCCACCTACATCACCGCGCTGATCGCGGGTCCCTACCACGTGGTGCGCGACGAGCACGACGGCATCCCGCTGGGCCTGTACTGCCGCGCCTCGCTGGCCGAGCACCTGGACTCCGACGCCCTGTTCGAGGTCACCAAGCAGGGCTTCGACTTCTTCCACGGCCTGTTCGACCTGCGCTACCCGTTCGGCAAGTACGACCAGCTGTTCGTGCCCGAGTTCAACGCGGGCGCCATGGAGAACGCGGGCGCGGTCACGTTCCTGGAGGACTACGTCTTCCGTTCAAGGGTCACCGACGCCCGCTACGAGCGCCGCGCCGAGACGATCCTGCACGAGATGGCGCACATGTGGTTCGGCGACCTGGTCACCATGCGCTGGTGGGACGACCTGTGGCTGAACGAGTCGTTCGCGACCTACGCCAGCGTGTACTGCCAGGCCAACGCCACCAAGTGGACCGACGCCTGGACGACGTTCGCGAACGTGGAGAAGAGCTGGGCGCTGCGCCAGGACCAGCTGCCCTCCACCCACCCGGTGGCCGCCGACATGGTCGACATCCAGGCGGTCGAGGTCAACTTCGACGGCATCACCTACGCCAAGGGCGCCTCGGTGCTCAAGCAGCTCGCGGCGTACGTGGGCGTGGACGCGTTCTTCGCGGGCGTGCGCGCCTACTTCAAGGAGAACGCGTTCGGCAACACCGAGCTGCGGGACCTGCTCAAGCACCTGGAGGCCGCCTCGGGCCGCGACCTGTCGGGCTGGTCGCGCGACTGGCTGGAGACCACGGGCGTCAACACGATGCGCCCGGAGTTCGAGGTGGACGCCGAGGGCCGCTTCACCTCGTTCACCGTGCTCCAGGAGGCCCCGGCCGACCACCCGACGCTGCGCTCGCACCGTCTGGCGATCGGCCTGTACGACCGCACCGACGAGGGCGTCGTGCGCCGTGAGCGCGTGGAGCTGGACGTGCGCGGCGAGCGCACCGAGGTGCCGGAGCTGGTCGGCCGGGTCCGGCCGGACCTGGTCCTGATCAACGACGACGACCTGACCTTCACCAAGGTCCGCCTGGACGAGCGCTCCCTGCGCACCGTGGTGGAGGGCGTCGGCGAGATCCGCGAGTCCCTGCCCCGCGCGCTGGCCTTCGGCGCCGCCTGGGACATGACCCGCGACGGCGAGATGGCCGCCCGCGACTACGTCTCCCTGGTCATCTCCGGGATCAGCGGCGTGAACGACGTCATGGTCGCCCAGACCCTGCTGCGCCAGGCCAACGCGGCGCTGCACATGTACGCCGACCCGGCGTGGCGCCCGTTCGGCTTCGAACAGCTCTCCGACCGGTTGCGCGAGCTGCTGACCGCGGCCGAGCCGGGTGGCGACCTCCAGCTGGCCTACGCCAACGCGCTGGCCGCCTCGGCGGTGAGCGACGCCCACCTGTCCCTGGTCCAGGGCCTGCTGGACGGCGCGATCACCGTGGACGGGCTGGTCGTGGACACCGACCTGCGGTGGACGCTGCTGCGCCGCCTGGTCGCGACGGGCAAGGCCGGGGAGGCGGAGATCGCCGCCGAGCTGGAGCGCGACGCCACGGCGACCGGGCAGCGCAACGCCGCCGGGGCCCGGGCCGCGGTCCCCACCGCCGAGGCCAAGGCCGCGGCGTGGGAGCGGATCGTGGGCGAGGAGCTGGCCAACGCCGAGTTCCGCGCGGTCCTGCTGGGCTTCACCGAGCCGGGCCAGGCCGAGCTGTACCGGCCGTACGTGGAGAGGTACTTCGCGCAGCTGGGCCCGGCCTGGGAGAAGTGGACGGGCGAGTTCGCGCAGACCTTCGCCGAGGTGGTGTACCCGAGCGGTCTGGTGGAGGAGGCGACGCTGGAGCGCACGGACGCCTACATCGCCGAGTCCGACCCGGCCCCGGCGCTGCGCCGCCTGCTGGTCGAGGGCCGCGCGGGAGTGGAGCGGGCCCTGCGTGCCCGGGCCACCGACATCGCCGCGGGAGAGCGCCAGGAGTAGGACGGGGAAGCGGCGCGCCCGCTCCGCCGTCGCAGGCGAGGCGGGCGCGCCCGTGTGTTCGGCCCCGGCCGTGCGGGCCGCTCCCGGGTGAAGGCCAGGGATCGCCCCGCGGGCGTCCGTCGCAGGCACCTGTCCCGGCACCCGGTTCCGGGACCGCTAGGGGGTGCGGTCACGGCCGCCGACCGCTCCGAGGGTGCGACGGATGCGCGCCACCATGCGCGGGTCGGCGAGCAGTTCGTCCACCAGGACCGGCTCGCCCTCTCCACTGGTGAGCGGAATGCGCCAGTTCGGGTACTCGTCGCTGGTGCCGGGCTGGTTCTGCATGCGCCGCTCCCCCACCACGTCGGTGAGCGCGACCCCGATCATGCGGGCGGGGGTGGCCACCAGGTAGGCGTGCATGGCCGCAACCACGGCGGCCGGGTCGGCCACCGGGTCGACGTCGTCGTCGAGCAGGCCCAGCTCCACCAGGAGCTCGCGCCAGCGCTCCACCCGGGACTCGGCATCGGCGCGCTCCTCCTCCACCGGGCGGCCGAGCAGCCCCAGCCGGTCGCGCAGCTCCACGTGCTCGGTGGACAGGAACGACGCCACCGGCGGCAGGTCGTGGGTGGCGACCGTGGCCAGGCAGTCGGTGCGCCACTCCCCCGGCGGGCGCGGGCGCCCGTCGGCGTCCTGCTCGAACCACAGCACGGAGGTGCCCAGGACCCCGCGGTCGGCGAGGTGCCCGCGCACCCACGGCTCCACGGTGCCCAGGTCCTCCCCGACCACGACGGCGTCCGCCCGGTGGGCGGCCAGGGCGAGCGTGCCCACCATGCCCTCGTGGTCGAACCTGACGTAGGCGCCCTCGGCCGCGGAGGCGCCCTCGGGCACACACCAGAGCCGGAACATGCCCATGACGTGGTCGATGCGGACCCCGCCCGCGTAGCGGAACGCCTGGGCGAGGATCTGGCGGAACGGTTCGTAGCCGCGCTCGGCCAGGCGCCGGGGGTGCCAGGGCGGCTGGCCCCAGTCCTGCCCCTGCTGGTTGAACTCGTCCGGGGGCGCACCCACGTGCAGTCCGGGCACGAGCGCGTCCCCGTACATCCACGCGTCCGCGCCGCCCGCCTGCACGCCGATCGCCAGGTCGTGCACGATGCCGACGGCCATCCCGCCGGTCTCGGCGGTGGTCTGCGCCTGGGAGAGCTGTTCGTCGAGGATCCACTGGAGCCAGCGGTGGAACTCCACGGCGGGCCACCGGCGCAGGGCCTCCTCGCCGACGGCGCGGCTGTGGACCCCGCGCAGCACGTGCGGCCAGGCCCGGTAGTCGGTGCCGTGCTGCTCGGCCAGGGCCGACCAGGTGGCGAACTCGACCAGCGGTCGGCCCTCGCGTTCGAGGTAGGCGCGCAGGGAGGCCTCGCGGCCGGGGGCGCGGGGCGCCTCGAAGAGCACCTCCAGGGCGGCGCGCTTGGCCCTCCACACGGAGTCGCGGTCGAGGAGGTCGGCGGTGCGGCCGCGTTCGCGCAGCGGCCGGGCCAGGCGTTGGATGCCCTCGCGCTGGGCGGGGTCGAGCCGGGCGTACTCGGGCACGTCCTCGATGCGGATGTAGAGGGGGCTGGCGTAGCGGCGGCTCACCGGCAGGTAGGGCGAGGGCTCCACCGGGGGCAGCGGCTCGGTGGCGTGCACCGGGTTGATCAGGGTGAAGTCGGCGCCCAGGTCGCGCGCGCTCCAGTCGGTGAGCTCGGCGAGGTCGCGCAGGTCGCCGGTGCCCCAGGAGGCGCGGGAGCGCACGCTGTAGACCTGGGCCATGATCCCCCACAGGCGCGGGTTGTCCCTGAGCGCGCTGGGTTCGATGCGGTCGGGGGCCACCAGCAGGGGCGCGGTGCGCTCGACGGAGCCGTCGGTGACGCGCAGGGTGTGCACGCCCAGCGGCAGTCCGGGGCCGAAGGGCAGCAGGGAGCCGCCGAAGGTCTCGACGACGCTGTGCGCCCCCTCGGGGAGCACGAGGTCGGGCGCCTTGCCCTCGCGGACGACCACCGCGGGCGGCAGCGGGCCCGGGGCCGTCCCGGGGCCCGGGGCCGCCGGGTCCACGCCCAGGGCGGCCAGGACATGGCGAATGGTGTCGGGACTGACCGGGACCCTGCGCCCCTGCCAGTCCTCGTAGGTCGTCGCGACTCCGTGCTGCTCTGCCAACCGTGCCAGCTGAACGTCCCTCACAGAATCCGATCATGCCCTACCAGGGGCTCCGTACACCGGAGGCCGTTCCGGCGTGGGACCAGAACGTGTCCCGGGTGCGGGCCGATAACGGTTCCCCGTGTGGCGCCTCCGGACTGTCCAGCACGTACAAAGGAGCGCTCTGTGCAGGCCGTCAAAGCGATCGCCGTACGTCCTCGGCGTCTGCATAATCGGGGTGTGCTCGCGAACTACCGGCGGCTCTTCGCCGTCCCCCATGTCCTTCCCCTGCTGGCCTGGTCCCTGGCCGCGCGCTTCTACATGCCGGGGCTGATGATCGCGGTCACCTTCCTGGTGGAGGGGTGGACCGGCTCCTACACCCTGGCCGGACTGGTCGCGGGCGCCTTCACCCTGGGCATGGCGCTGGTGGGACCGCTGCGCGGGCGGATGGCCGACCGGGGCGGCACCGACCGGCTGGTGCTGGTGTGCGGCGTGGTGTTCAGCGCGGGTCTGCTGGGCCTGGTCCTGCTCCCCGCGCAGCTGTGGTGGCTCTCGCTCCCGCTCGCGCTGGGCACCGGAGTGTTCGGCTCCCCGGCGAACCAGATCGTGCGGGCGCTGTGGCCGCGGCTGACGCGCGGCCCCGAACGGCAGGCGATCTACGCGGCCGAGGCGACCACCCAGGAGCTGCTCTTCGTCTTCTCCCCGATCATGACCGCGGGCGTGGTGGCCTTCGCCGGTGCGCGCTGGGCGCTGGTGCTGCTGTCGGTGGTGGCGCTGCTCGGCTCGGTCGGGTTCGCGCTCGGGCTGCGGCGGGCCGGGGTGACCGGTCCCGCGCCGACCGAGAAGGGAGCCGGGGAGGAGCCGCGGGGTCCCCGCCGGAGCCTGCTGCGCAGCCCGGCGCTGGTGGCACTGTTCCTCATGTGTCTGCTGATGGTCAGCGGGATCATGAGCGTGGACCTGGTGATCGTGGCGTGGGCCAACGAGCTCGGCGCCCCGCAGTACGTGATGGTGCTGGCCTCGGTGTGGGCGCTGGGGTCGCTGGTGGGCGGGGCGATCGCGGGCGCGCTGCGCGGCCGTCCCCACCTGGTGCGCCGCTGCTTCGGCTCGGCGCTGGGCGTGGCGGTGCTGGTGCCGTTCGTGCCGCCGATCGCGCAGCTGCCGACCCCGCTGCTGGTCACACCGCTGCTGTTCCTGTCCGGTATGGCGCTGGCGCCGACACTGGCCGCGGTCATGGGCCGTCTGGGCGACCTGGCCCCCGCGCGTCGGCGGGCCGAGGCCTTCGGGTGGATGTCCACGGCGCTGGGCGTGGGCGGGGCGGTGGCCGGTCCGCTGTCCGGCGGCCTGATCGACCTCATGGGGATCGCGGGCGGCATGCTGGGGGCCGCGCTGTTGGTGTTGATGTCGGCGCTGCTGAGCCTGTTCGTGCCCGAGCCGCGTCCCGGGACCGACGAGGGGACGGGCGACCTCACCGTCGAGGAGGCCGGGAGCGTGCTGGAGTCCCCGCCGGTGCACGGCGCGGCGGCGGGCGCCGAGGCCGCCGCCGCGCCCGACGAGCCCCGTTAGCGGACCGGCCAGAAACGTTGCTGGTGTGTCACGAGAGACCTGACCCGCGAGGCGGAGGGGCGGGCCCGGGGCGGTCAGCCTGCGCGGACCGGCGCGGCGCGGTGGGCCCACGGGCGCGCGCGTTCGAGCTGCGCGGACAGCGACAGCAGGATGCCCTCGCCGCCCATGCGGCCGGTGAGCATCACGCCGATCGGCAGCCCCTCGGGCGACCAGTGCAGGGGGACGCTGACCGAGGGCTGACCCGAGACGTTGTAGACCGAGGTGAACGGCGCGAACGCGGTCATCCGCCGGAACTCCTCCTCGGGACCGTCGCCGGTGAAGTGCCCCAGCGGGACCGGGGGCGTGGCCAGCACGGGCGAGAGCACCGCGTCGAGGGGCTCGGTCGCGGCGACGAGGGAGCGGACGCCGCGCTGGAGGCGGGCGCAGGCGGCGATGTAGTCGGGGACGGGCGTGGCGCGGGCCCGCCCGCGCAGCCACCGGTTGAGGGGGCTCAGCTCGGCCTCGCGGGCGGGGCCGACCGGCGTGGCCGAGGCCATCGCCGCCCAGACCACCCCGAAGTCCGCCATGAAGGAGCCGCCGAAGTGGGCGTCCGCGGGGGCGGGGACCTCCTCCACCTCGTGTCCCAGGTCGGTCAGGAGGTGGACGGCCTCCTCGTGTGCGGCCAGGACGTGGGGGTGCACGGGGATCCCGGCGGAGCCGGTGGTGGCGTGGCAGCCGATGCGCAGGCGCCCGGGTTCGCGGCCCACGTGGTCGGCGAACGTCTCGCCCGGCGGCAGGGGCGGGGCGGTGAAGTGGTCGCCCGGTCCGGAGAAGGCCATGGCGTCCAGGAGGAGGGCGGCGTCGCGGACGCCGCGGGTGAGGGGTCCGGCGGTGGACAGGCCCGCGAGGTCGGGTTTGAGGGGCGCGCCGGAGATCCGGCCGCGGGTGGGCTTGAGGCCGAAGAGCCCACACGCGCTGGCGGGGATGCGGATCGAGCCGCCGCCGTCGCTGCCCTGGGCCGCGGGGGCGAGTCCGGCGGCGACGGCCGCCGCGGCGCCTCCGCTGGAGCCGCCCGGGGACAGGTCGGTGTTCCAGGGGTTGCGGGAGGGCGGGGCGACGGCGTTCTCGGTGTAGCAGCTCGACCCGAACTCGGGGGTGTTGGTCTTTCCCGGCAGGACCGCGCCCGCGGCGCGCAGCCGGGCGACCATGCCGGAGTCGGTCGGGGCGACGGCGTCGCGGAAGACCGGCGAGCCCTGGGTCATGCGGACCCCGGCGACCGGGTCGAGGTCCTTGACGGGCACGGGGAGCCCGAGGAGGGGCGGCAGGGCGTCTGGCGTGTCGGCCATCATCCGGTTCTGCGCGTAACGGGCTTGTTCGAGCGCCTTTTCCGGGGTGACCGTAATGTACGCACCGACGAGGTGGTCATACCTCTCGATCCGGTCCAGGAAGTGCTCAGTGATCTCAGTAGGCGACAGCTCACGACTGCGGACCATCGCGAGGAGGCGGTGGGCCGGAAGGTCATGGATCTGGGTCATGGCGAGCCAGGTTAGCGGGCACACCGCAGGGCACCACGGGGAGGAGGACCCACTTCTCCAGAGAGACTGACCGAAAGGTAAGCATTCCCTGTCCTGAGGCGGCCGACACGCTTGCGCGCCAAGGAACAGGGGATAGAAAAGTGTGAGAAGTAATGCACTAGGACTCGGATATGGATCGAACTAACCTGTCCGACGTGAAATCGGCTACCAGAGTGAACGGCTCCACTCCATCGTCCGAGGGACCGGACCGCGAAAGGCCCGAATCCCTCTTTTTCCCCAACCAGAGAAAACAGAAGGACGCCTCGGGCGGCAAGGCGGTCTACGGCGCCCTGCGGTCCAACCAGTCCGCCCGCAGGTGGGTGGTACGCGGCGGCGCCGCCGCCGTGGTGGCCGTCCTGGTCGGCCTGCTCACCACCGACTGGCGGATCGGCGCCACCTTCGGCGTCCTCACCCTGGCCGGGGTCATGGTGTACGCCTCCCGGCGCGAGTCGGAGATCCCGCGCTGGCGCAAGCCCTCGGCGGCCCAACGCAAGACCGAGGCACAGCTCAAGGTGATGAAGCAGCTCGGCTACCGCGTCCTGCACGCGCGCGCGGTGCCCGGCGGCAACGGCCAGATCGACCACTTCATCGTGGGCCGACGGGGCGCGTTCGCCATCGACTCCGAGTCGTGGGACAAGCGGCTTCCGCTGCGCAACAAGCTGGAGAAGCTCTACCACGGGCGGTTCAGCAAGAACGAGCGCATCGACGAGGCCCTGGAGGAGGCCAAGCGGGCGCAGGACCTGATCAGCTCCGAACTGGGGCGCGAGATCAAGGTGCGCGCGTCGCTGGCCATCTACGGCCCCGGCATGCCCTGGGACAGCCACCGGCTGCGGGGCGTGGACATCATCACCGGCACCAAGGTCCGCAAGTGGCTGCGCAGCGGCCGGGACCGCCTGACCGAGAAGGAGATCGAGGAGATCTACCAGGCCGCGCTGAGGGCCCTGCCGCCCAGGTACTGAGACGCTCCCACCCCCCTGACACAGCCCCGGCCCGGGACGGACCACAGCTCCGTGGCACCCGGGCCCTCCTGTGTCCAGGGCCTTCTCGCTCCCCCGACCCGGCCGCGAACCGGCCCACGCCCGGCCCTCCCACCACGGCCGTCTCACGATCCGGATGACCCGTCTTCCACTACGAGACCAGACCGGTGCGACGAAGGACTACCATCGAGGGGAAACACCCGCAACGATGGGAGCCCACCCCATGCCAGTCCTACGCTCACGCACCGTCACCCACGGCAGGAACATGGCCGGCGCGCGCGCCCTCATGCGCGCCACCGGTGTGGAGCGCGAGGACTTCGGCAAGCCCATCGTGGCCGTGGCCAACAGCTTCACCGAGTTCGTCCCGGGCCACGTCCACCTGCGTGAGGTGGCCGAGGTCGTCGCCAACGCCATCCGCGAGGCGGGCGGCGTCCCCCGCGAGTTCAACTCCATCGCCGTGGACGACGGCATCGCCATGGGCCACGGCGGCATGCTCTACTCCCTGCCCAGCCGCGAGCTGATCGCCGACTCGGTCGAGTACATGGTCAACGCGCACTGCGCCGACGCCCTGGTGTGCGTGTCCAACTGCGACAAGATCACGCCCGGCATGCTGCTGGCCGCGCTGCGCCTGAACATCCCCACGGTGTTCGTCTCCGGCGGCCCCATGGAGGCGGGCAAGGTCACGGTGGTCGAGGGCACCGCCACCACCGTGCGCAAGCTGGACCTGATCAACCCCATGATCGCCGCGGCGGACGAGAGCGTCTCCCAGGCCGAACTGGACGAGATGGAGGAGGCCGCCTGCCCGACCTGCGGCTCCTGCTCGGGCATGTTCACCGCCAACTCGATGAACTGCCTCACCGAGGCGATCGGCCTGGCCCTGCCCGGCAACGGCACCGTGCTGGCCACCCACACCGCCCGCCGCGCCCTGTACGAGGACGCCGGACGCCTGGTCGTGGAGGCCGCCAAGCGCTACTACGAGGACGACGACGCCTCCGTGCTGCCGCTGTCCATCGCCACCCCCGAGGCCTTCGGCAACGCCATGGCCCTGGACGTGGCCATGGGCGGCTCCACCAACACGATCCTGCACCTGCTGGCCGCCGCCACCGAGGCGGGCGTCGGCTTCGGCCTGCCCGAGATCGACGCGGTCTCGCGCCGGGTGCCGTGCCTGTGCAAGGTCGCGCCGAACACCGAGAAGTACCACATCGAGGACGTGCACCGGGCGGGCGGCATCCCCTCCATCCTGGGCGAGCTGGCCCGCGGCGGCCTGCTGGACACCTCCCTGCCCACGGTGCACGGCAAGACGATCGGTGAGTTCCTCGCCGAGTGGGACATCGCCTCCGACACCGTCTCGCCCGAGGCCGTAGAGCTGTTCCACGCCGCCCCCGGCGGAAAGCGCACCACGAAGGCCTACTCGCAGAGCATCCGCTGGGACACCCTGGACACCGACCGGGAGAAGGGCTGCATCCGCTCCGTCGAGCACGCCTACACCAAGGACGGCGGGCTGGCGGTGCTGTTCGGCAACCTCGCCCCGGACGGCGCGATCGTCAAGACCGCGGGCGTGGAGGAGGAGCTGTGGACCTTCTCCGGACCCGCCAAGGTGTTCGAGTCCCAGGAGGACGCCGTCGACGGCATCCTCAACAAGCGGATCGAGCCCGGTGACGTGGTGGTCATCCGCTACGAGGGCCCCAAGGGCGGTCCGGGCATGCAGGAGATGCTGTACCCGACGAGCTTCCTCAAGGGCCGCGGCCTGGGCAAGGCCTGCGCCCTCATCACCGACGGCCGCTTCTCCGGTGGCACGTCGGGACTGTCCATCGGCCACGCCTCCCCCGAGGCCGCCGCGGGCGGTGACATCGCACTGGTGGAGGACGGCGACGTCATCAGCATCGACATCCCCAACCGGGGCATCGTGCTGGAGGTCTCCGCGGAGGAGCTCGACACGCGCCGCGAGCGCCTGCTCAAGGAGCTGGGCCGGTTCAGGCCGCGCGACCGCCAGCGGCCGGTGACCGCGGCGCTGCGCGCCTACGCGGCCATGGCGACCTCGGCCTCGACCGGCGCCGCGCGCGACGTGTCCCAGGTGGAGAAGTAGCGGGAAGTAGCAGGCCGAGAGGTAACAGGCCGAGAGGTGGGGGGCGAAACCGCCCCCGTCCCTCAGGAGCAGCAGCCGCCCCCGCAGCACCCTCCACCGGAGGACGCGGGGGCGGACGCGCGTCCGCCCACCGCCACGGTGGACAGCAATCGGACCGTGTCGCCGTGCCCCTGGGGACAGGTCGCCGGGTCACCGGCCCGCGCCATCGGACGGGAGAGCTCGAAGGTGTCGCCGCACTCGCGGCAGCGGAAGTCGTATCTGGGCATGCGGTCAGGATACGACCGACCCCGGCTCACCCTGTGAAGGGGTTCAGGAACCGCACTCCCCGGTCCGCGACGTCCTTGGTGTTACGGGTGACGAACGTCCACCCATGGTGCTTGGCGGTGGCCGCCATCAGACCGTCGACCACGGGTATCCGATCCGGAACGTTCATCGGAGCCCATTCGAGAACGACTCCCACGTCCACGGGGACGACCCTGTCGCCGTAGGCGCGGACAAGCCGGTCGAGCCAGTCGGACAACCGTTCCGCCTGGGAACGGTCGCCGCGGTGGTGCAGCTTGCGGACCTCCAGCTGGATCTCGCCCACCACGAGTGCGCTGATGTACAGATCCGCGTCCTCGACCTCGTCCCACCATCTCAGGAACCCCGGGTCCGGCTCGCGCCGACGCAGCTCGGACAGGACGTTCGTATCAAGGAGGAAGCTCAACGTTCGCCGTCCCAATCGATGTCGCGGCCGAGATCCGGGACGCGGACCTCGTCGAGCACATCCAGCGGAGGCGCCGAACCCAGAAGCTCCTTGAAACCTCCGGAGACCCCCTTCAGCCTGCGGTACTCCTCCATGTCCACCAGGACCGCGACCTCACGCCCGTGGCGCGTGATGATCTGGTCGCCCTCGCTCTCCACGGCACGAAGCACCTCGCTGGTGCGCTGCTTCAGTTCCTGTACCTGCCATCTCACGGCAACCACCTCCGACCACAGTCTAGACTGTCTGGACAGAGAATGGAGAACGTTCCTCACCGTGGCGGACGCAAAGGCGAGGGAGCACGCGACCGCCCCCCGGCGCGTATACCGGAGGGCGGTCGGGGTCGGCGGCGGCGCCGGGTGGGACGCGAGGTCCCGGCTCCGCCGGATCAGGCTGCCAGGTGGGCCATGTACGGCTCCCACTGGGGGTCGCCGTGGAGATCACCGTTGATCAGACGCCAGTGGGGCCCCTTGGGCACCTTGGGGGTCACGTGCAGCTCCCAGCCGAGTTCGTCCAGGAACTTGTCGGCCTTGCGGTGGTTGCACGGCTTGCACGCGGCGACCACGTTCTCCCACACGTGCGCGCCGCCGCGGCTGCGCGGGATGACGTGGTCGATGGTCTCGGCCTTCTTCCCGCAGTAGCCGCAGGTGTGCCTGTCGCGCCGCATGAGGGCCACCCTGGTGAGGGGCACTCTGCGGCTGTAGGGGACGCTGATGTAGCGTCGGAGCCGGATGACCGACGGCACGTCGTAGGCACGTGTCGCCGAGTGCAGTATCGCGCCCGCGTCGTCCTGGTGGACTACCTCAGCCTTCTCTCTCAGGACGAGCAGGATCGCCCTGCGCAGGGGCAGTGTCGTCAGTGGTTCGAAGCTGGCGTTGAGCAGCAGCACGTGGCGGCGGGCGGTCCCTGTGCCACCCTCCCGGCTGCTTCGGGCGCTCATCGCGTCGCCCCAGCCGCCGTCTGTGACGGCCGTGTCTCCTCCCCGGCCAGCCGATCGGCCAGCCAGGAGACCTCCCTGTGCACCGATCCGAGGATCGATGGTTCCGTACGCCTTGCCACACGGACCTCCCGGTGGTCCCGCCGAGTTGCGTCCCGCATTCAGTTTGCGTGGTCGGACCGCTCCGGCGCCACCCCAATTTGCGCTGGGCCGCCCAGAAACCGCGTGTTCTCCCTTTTCCCGGCTCCATTGTGCGCTGACGGCGCTCCGTTTCACACTGGCGCCGCGCCGGGCACACCCGGGTGGATGGCGGTGGATAGGGTGCGAAGTATGCGTGAACTCCGCTACCCCCCGGCCGCACGGCTGGACATCATCGAGAACCTGCACGGCCACACGGTCGGTGACCCCTACCGTTGGCTGGAGGACGGCGATTCGGCGCAGACCAAGGAATGGGCTACCGCGGAGGACGCCCTGTACACCGAGGTCTCATCGCGGTTCACCACACGGAACTGGTTCGCCGACCAGGTGCGGTCCCTGCTGGGCGCCGGAAGCGTCGGGGTGCCCGTGTGGCGGGGCGACCGCCGCTTCTTCGTCCGGCGCACCGCCGAGCAGGAGCACGGCGTGCTCTACGTCCAGGACGGCGACGGCCCCGAGCGCGTGCTGGTGGACCCCGGGGCGCTCGACCCCCAGGGCCTGACCACACTGGACGCCTGGAAGCCCGACCACTCCGGCGCGCTCCTGGCCTACCAGCTCTCCGAGGGCGGCGACGAGGAGTCGGTGCTGCGCGTCGTGGACGTGACCAGCGGCGACCTGGTGGACGGGCCCGTCGAGCGGGCCCGGTACAGCCCGATCGCGTGGCTGCCCGACTCCTCCGCCTTCTACTACGTACGGCGGCTCCCCCGGGAACAGGTGCCCGAGGGCGAGGAGAGCTACCACCGCCGCGTCTACCTGCACCGCCTGGGCACCCCCGCCGACCAGGACACCCTGGTCTTCGGCGAGGGCCGCGACAAGACCGAGTACTTCACCCCGATCGTGAGCCGGGACGGGCGCTGGCTGGTGCTGCTCGCCAACCGCGGCACCTCGGCGGCCACCGACGCGTGGATCGCCGACCTGTCCGACGGAAACCTGGACGCGCCGCGCCTGGTCCCCTTCCAGGAGGGCGTGGACGCCTCCCTGTACCCGCACGTGGGCCGGGACGGGCGCCTGTACCTGTTCACCGACCGGGACGCCCCGCGCGGGCGCCTGTGCGTGGCCGATCCCGCCGCCCCCGACTACGAGAACTGGACCACCCTGGTCCCGGAGGACCCCGAGGCGGTGCTGGAGGGGTACACGGTCCTGGACGGCCCCGGGATGGAGCGGCCCGAGCTGCTGGTCTCGCGCAGCCGCCACGCCGTCAGCGAGATCACCCGGCACGACCTGGCCACCGGCGAGCTGCTGGGCGGGCTGGGCATGCCCGGTCTGGGCACCGTGGCCGGAATCGTCGAACGCCCCGAGGGCGGGCACGAGGCGTGGTTCGGCTACACCGACAACACCCACCCCTCGTCGGTGTACCGCTACGACGCGCTCTCGGGCGAGGTGTCGCTGTGGGCCGACGCCCCCGGTGACATCGACCTGCCCGAGGTGCGGGTGGAACAGGTCACCTACACCTCCCGGGACGGCACGGCCGTGCGCATGCTGGTGGTCTCGCCCCAGGCGCCCGCCGAAGGGCCGCGACCGACCATCCTGTACGGCTACGGGGGCTTTCGCATCTCCCTCACGCCCGCCTACTCGGCGGTGGCGCTGGCCTGGGTGCGCGCGGGCGGCGTGTACGCCGTCGCCAACCTGCGCGGCGGCCTGGAGGAGGGGGAGGAGTGGCACCGGGCGGGCATGTTCGCCGACAAGCAGAACGTCTTCGACGACTGCGCGGCGGCGGCCGAGCACTTGATCGCCACCGGGGTGACCGACCCCGAACACCTGGCCGTCATGGGCGGCAGCAACGGCGGGCTGCTGGTGGGGGCCATGGTCACCCAGCGGCCGGACCTGTTCACCGCCGCGGTCTGCTCTGCCCCGCTGCTGGACATGGTCCGCTACGAGCGGTTCGGTCTGGGCCAGCTGTGGAACGTCGAGTACGGCACCGCCGACGACCCCGAGCAGCTGGGGTGGTTGCTGGGCTACTCGCCCTACCACAACGTGCGCGAGGGCACCCGCTACCCGGCGACGCTGTTCACCGTGTTCGACAACGACACACGTGTGGACCCGCTGCACGCGCGCAAGCTGTGCGCGCTGATGCAGCACGCCACGGCGACCGCGCCCGAGGAGCGGCCGATCCTGCTGCGCCGGGAGTCGGAGGTGGGCCACAGCTCGCGGTCGGTGAGCCGCAGCGTGGCGCTCAACTCCGAGCAGCTGGCCTTCCTCGCCCACCACCTGGGGCTCTCCGTGGACTGAGGTCCCCTCCCCGGTGTCCGCCCCGCGAGAGCAACAACACAGGGATCGGACACCGGGGAGCGCCCGTTCCCCCGGGGAGCGTTGAGACAATCGAGGGGACCCGCTCCCCCAGGAGAACAGCGCGAGAGGATCCGGACGTGACACAGACCGAGACCGGAGCCGCCGACACCAGGTCGGCCGAGCCCCGGAGGCACGTGCACCTCGCGCAGGTCCGCTACGCCGACCTCGACCCGCAGCACCACGTCAACAACGTGCGGATGCTGACCTACCTGGAGGACGCCCGGGTGTCCTTCCTGCGCTACGGCGGCGCCGTCGAGGGTGACGAGGTCTTCGGCGCCATGGTGGTGGCCCGCCAGGAGGCGGACTACGTGGCCCCGCTGCTGCCCCGGTCGGAGCCGGTGCGCGTGGAGCTGTGGGTGACCGAGGTGCGCAACGCCAGCTTCACGCTGGCCTACGAGATCCGGGACGAGGCCACGGTGTACCTGCGGGCCAGGACGGTGCTGGTCGGCTTCGACGTGCCCACGCAGCGCGCCCGGCGGCTCAACGAGGTCGAGCGCGCCTTCCTCGCCGACTACGCCTGAGCGCCGCGGGGACCGGGCGGCCCGGCCCCGGCGGCCGTGTCACTTCAGGCAGGTGTCACTTCAGGGAGATGGTGACGGCCTCGCCGTCGTCCCCGTCGTCGCCCTTGGCGGACACCGAGACCCGGGTCGGGTTGGCCACCTCGGGGGCGGGGGCCTCCTCGGGCACGTTCACCATGCTGTGCGCGGCCATGACCATGTACTCCCAGAGCTGGCGCTCCAGGGCCTCGTGCAGGTCCAGGGAGTCCACGGCGGCGCGCATGTGCCTGAGCCACAGGTCGCGCTCGGCGGCGCCGATGCGGAACGGCGCGTGCCGCATGCGCAGCCGGGGGTGGCCCCGCTGCTCGTTGTAGGTGCGGGGGCCGCCCCAGTACTGGATGAGGAACAGGCGCAGGCGCTCCTCGGCGGGGCCGAGGTCCTCCTCGGGGTACATGGGCCGCAGCACGGGGTCGTCAGCCACTTCCTCGTAGAAGCGGCGGACCAGGCGGGTGAAGGTCTCCTCACCGCCCACGGCCTCGTAGAACGTCATCTGCACGGGCTCGTCGCCCGCGCTCTGCTGGGAATCGCGCGCGGAAGTCATCGCCACCAGGGTATGCGAACGCCCCGTCCCGGACGAGCCGTCCGCCGGGGCGGAGGGCGCGAGGGCCCGGGGGGGGGGGGGGGGGGGGGGGGGGGGGGGGGGGGGGG
>NZ_CBDRFA010000091.1:0-32548 GCF_965343085.1 Nocardiopsis synnemataformans
CGGGGAGAGGACCGGTCGTCCGCCCCCGCTTCTCCGCTGTCAGGGCCGGTGACGTTTTCCCCCTCTCCGGTGTTCCCCGCAGTCACCGTGTTTCCCGGGATCATCGTGCTTCCCATGATCACCGTGGCCTTCATGGCCACCGTTATCACCGTGCTCCCCGTGCTTCCCGTGGTTCTCGTGGTCTCCGTGACCGCAGTGACTTCCGTGTCCCTTGTGCTCCCTGTGGCCCCGGCGACCTTCGTGTCCCCGACGCCCCCGGCGGTTCCTACGGCCTCCAGCGCCTCCAGCGCGCCCTTGGTCTCCATGGTCTCCGTGATCCCCACGGTCTTCATGACCCTCGCGGCCCCCGCAGCAGCACCTCTCCTCCGCGTCACCCTCGGAGCCTCCGGTTCCGGCCACCGCGGTCTCGGGCGGCTCCCCGACCATGAGCCCGAAGACCACGTGGTCGAACAGGAACGCCCACCGTTCCTGGGGCCGATGCCTGCGCGCGTGGGCGAGGCCGAGCGCGGGGGCGACGGCCAGCTCGTACGCACTCCAGACCGCGACCCCGAACACCGGCCCGGCCAGCCGCCACCGCCTCACCCGGCGCGGCAGCAGCGCGAACACGGTGCCCGCCGCCGCCCCGTACCCCCAGTGCGCCAGTTCGATCGCGGCCTTCCTCCGCTCGGGGGGAACGCTCTCCAGCAGGGCGGGCACGCCCTCTGCCAGGACGGCCTCGGGCGGGGTGCGCTGGGTGAACCCCATACCGACCTCGACCTGCCGCATACCGCTCATGGCCATCGCACCCGTGACACCCCGCACAGCGCCCCTCAACCACGGGTGCTTCGGAGGCGAATCCGACTTCCTGCCCATCTCATGGCTCCCTTCGCGCGCACACCCTTGCGTGTACCTCCCTGACCGCCCCACGGCGTCTCCACACGCCTCGGTCGGGGAGTGGGTTGAAGGCGGGGGCACTGGGTAGTTGTGGCGACCACATGACCGGAGCCGAGGAGGCCGTTCGGGGGTACGCATGGAGGCCCGCAGGGGCACGGACGGGGTCGGACGCTCGGCGATGGCCTGGTGGCACGTGCCCGGACAGGGGCCGCCGGTGGTCTGCGTGCACGGCGCGGGGGTCTCCTCCCGCCAGACGCTGCCCGTGGTCATGGCCCTGGCGGGAAGGACGCCCGCCTGGGCCGTCGACCTGCCGGGGTTCGGCGCGAGCACCGCGCCCGACCACACGCCCACGGTCACCGGACTCGCGGACGCCCTCCTGGAGTGGCTCCGTGTCCGCGGGATCGAACGGCCCTGTCTGCTCGGGCTCTCCCTTGGGACGCAGGTGGTCGCCGAGGCTGCGGTGCGCGCGCCCGACGAGGTGGGATCGCTCGTGCTGGCGGGTCCCACGACGGACCCCGGGGCGCGCTCGCTGCCCGCGCTGGCCGCGCGCCTGCTGCGCGACAACATCCGCGAGGGCCTCTCCGTGGCGGTCTCCGGCGTCGCCGACTACCGCAACGCGGGGATGCGCCGGGTCGTGCGCAGTTGGCTGACCAGCCGCGACCACCGGATCGAGCTGGTCCTGCCGAGGGTCACGCAGCCCGCCCTGGTCCTGCGCGGGAGCAGGGACCCCCTGTGCCCGAAGCCCTGGGCCGAAGAGGTCACCCGGCTGCTGTCCCGCGGAAGGCTCGTGACCCTGCCCGGACAACCCCACGCGCTCACCGCCACCGCCCCCGGACGGGTCGCCGACCTGGTCGAGGATTTCGCGCGTGCGGCGGCGCGGGACCGAGGAGAGGAATGAGACCTACGAGACCCACGAGACCGATGAAGCCGAAGAGGGTCGTGGCGGGCTTCGACTCGGCCACCACCATGTTGCGCACCCTGTCGTCGTACAACGCGGGCCGGGACCTCCCCCTCGCCGGGGAGGCGCCCCGCGCGCTGGAGGGCGCGGTCGAGCTGGTAGCGGGCGCCGCGAACCACGCCCCGAGAGGGCTCAAGCAGCGCGTCTACGCCGCGGCGGGCTGGACGGAGGCCGTCCCGTGCCACCGGATCGGCGAGATCGACTCCGACGCCCTCGCCTCCTGGGTCGCCGGCCACTACCCGCAGAAGCAGGCCGAGGTGGCGTTCGTGGGCTCCTCCAACGGGGCGCTCACCCACCTGGCCGCCGCCATGGAGGCGCCGTGGCTCCCGCAGACCCTGCTCATCCCGGTGCGCCGGGGCGGTGTACCGCCCGAGGACGCGTCGGCGGACCTGCGGAAGATGCGCTCCACGGGTGAGGAGCTGGTGCGGGCCAACCCCGACTGGCGGCTGCACCACATGCACGACCCCAACCAGGACCGGCTGATGATCTCGGGCATGTGCTACTTCCGGGTCAAGTGGCTGCGGCTGCCCGACGCCTACCGCCGCTTCCTGCGCGAACACCTGGTTCCCGGAGGCACGCTCGTGGTTCCCGACTGCGGCCTGCGCTGGCCCACCACCCGGGTCGGGGCCCGGTACGTCTTCCAGCACGGCGGTTTCGGCGGTGCCGGTCCGGAGGAGATCCGCGACGGGAGCGAGCGCGTCCGCGCGTTCCTGCGCACCCAGGGGTCGGATTACACGCGTTTCGTCGGGCCCGAACCCGACGGTGACAGCCCCGAGGCCGAGTGGGGGTTCGCCCCCGAGCTCATGGACGACCTGCGCGAACTCGCCGAGGAGCAGGGGTGGAAGCTGCTGCGGCTGCGCTACGACGAACCGGAGTCGCTCAGCCCGGCCGTCGCCGGGCTGTACCGCGACTGGTACCGGCGGCGGGGCCTGTCCCCGGACCGGCTGCTGGTCGAGTCCTTCATGCTCGTCGAGCCCTACTGGGCGCTGCGCACCGGCTCGGTCCCCTTCTGGACGGTGTTCAACACCGAACCGTCACTCCGGGTCCTGGAGGAGTATCTGGACCGCGTGCCCGACTACGAGGAGATCCGGCTGACCCTGTTCTCCCACGGCGTGGAGTCGGTGGGGCTCGCGGGCGCCGACCGGTGGGCGCGCGTGCTCGACCGGGCCGTCAAGGTGGGCTCGTTCCTGGGCACGGACCCGTCGGCCTTCCCCCGCGACTTCGCGGTCTTCGCCAGGGTCCGCCGCGAGCTTGCCCGGGTGCGCGGGCGCCAGCCCATGCCGCCCCGGCTGTCATGGCGGGAGGCCGCCGAGTCCCTCAGCGGCGCCGACGGCGTCGAACTGGTCAGGGAGAGGAACCAGGATTCGGAGACCGGATGGCAGTCGAACGGCTGAGGAGGGCCGCGGCCAACGCCCGCGAGGTGCTGCGCCGTGTCGTCGAGCGGCGCGGCTACGAGCGTGAGACCGCCGTCATCATCGCCAAGTGCGTCATCGCCTCCACCGGAGCCTGGGTCCTGGGCGCGCTCATGGTGGACTCGGCCCAGGTCAGTTTCGCCCCCTTCTCCGCCCTCCTGGTGGTGCGGCCCAGCGTGTACGGGTCGGTGCTCCAGTCCCTGCGCTACGTCCCCGCGGTCTTCCTCGGCGCCCTGATCGCGGGCCTGACCGGCCTCACCGTCGGGCTCAACGTGTGGTTCTTCGCCTTGGCCGTGCTCCTCGCGATGGTGGCGGGGCAGTTCACGGTCTTCGGCGACCAGGGCAAGCAGATACCCGTCGTGACGGCGTTCGCGCTCGCCGGGGGCACCGCGGGCAGCCCCGTGGATCTCGGGACGCTGCTGCTCATGGTGCTGGTGGGAGCGGGGGCCGCCGTCGTGACGAACACGGTCTTCGCGCCCGCCATCCGCTTCCGCGACGCCGAGAGCGCCGTGTTCGACTTCGCGGACGGCCTGCGCGACCTCGCCCAGGAGATGGCCGAGGCGCTCCGCGGGGGCAGAGAGGGACTCGACGACGCCGCCTACTGGGTGCGGGTCGCGGAGGGGTTCGACAACACCGAGCGCAACGCCCGGGAGTCGGTCTCCCAGCAGGAGTACCGGGCACGCCTGAACCCGAGGCGGCTCCTCTCCAGCCCTCCCCCGAAGAGGGCTCCGAAGGCCTACCACGACTGGATCCTCGCCCTGGGCCGGTCCTCACGCCACCTCCAGTCCCTCATCCGCACCCTGCGGACAGCGAAGGAGGGGCGTTCGCGCTTCCCCGAGCCGAGCGACGCCTTCCTCCGAGAGTTCGCCCCGCTCCTGGACGCGGCCGCCGATGCCTTCGACGCCGTCCACGAGGCCAGGGAACCCGAGCGCGACACCGTCTCCGCCGACCTGGACTCCTGCCTGGCGGGAGGGCTCCAGCTGATCGACCGGACACGGGAGCGCATGAGCGAGGACTGGGACGGAGAACGCTGGCCCGTGCACAGCGCGATGCTCACCGACCTGGAACGGTTGTTCGAGGAGTTGCAGGAGGGGCACGACAACAGCACAGAAGAGGCGTCCGGCGGCGCTGCGGGGTAACGGCGGCGCCAGGGGGAAGGGAACGGACATGGAACCCTCAGCGCGCGCGAGCGCGGTGCTCCGTACCGCCTCCGTCCTCGGTACCCTCGTCCTGCTCGCCGGATGCGGCGCCCAGGGGATCACCGGCGGCGCGGAGGGAAACGGGACGGGCGGGACGGACGGTCAGCAGGAGCCGGGCGGACAGGACGGCTCCGCCGGTACCGACCCCGGCCAGCCCGAGGACGTCGCCACGGGCCTGGAGGTGCCGTGGGGGCTGGCCTTCCTCCCCGACGGCTCGGCCCTGGCCGCCCAGCGCGACTCGACGGAGGTCGTCCGCGTGTCCCCCGACGGCTCGGTCGCCGACGTCGGCACCGTCGAGGGAGCCGCACCGAACGGTGAGGGCGGCCTGCTGGGGCTGGCCGTGGACCCGGACTTCCCCGGGGAACCGTACGTGTACGCCTACCACACCACGGACTCCGACAACCGGATCAGCCGAATGGAGTACGACCCCGAGAGCGGGGACGGGGGCTTCGGGGAGACCGAGGTCATCCTCGACGGCATCCCCTCCGCCTCCTACCACAACGGTGGCCGGATCGAGTTCGGTCCCGACGGCCTGCTGTACGTCGGCACCGGGGACGCGGGCCGGGAGGGCCTGTCCCAGGACACCGACTCGCTGGGCGGCAAGATCCTGCGGATCACCGCCGACGGGGACCCGGCGCCGGACAACCCCTTCGGCAACCCCGTGCACAGTTACGGCCACCGCAACGTCCAGGGCCTGGCGTGGGACGACGAGGGGAACCTGTACGCCACCGAGTTCGGCCAGAACGAGTTCGACGAGGTCAACCTGATCGAACCGGGCGGCAACTACGGCTGGCCCGAGGTGGAGGGCACCGGAGGAGGCGACGAGTACGTCGACCCCCTGCTGACGTGGAGGCCCGCGGAGGCCTCGCCCAGCGGCGCGGCGGTCGCGGGCGGCTCCCTGTGGGTGGCGGCGCTGCGCGGCGAACGCCTGTGGGAGGTGCCGCTCACCGGTGACGGCGGCGTGGGCGAGCCCGTCGACCACTACCAGGGGGAGTACGGCCGCCTGCGCACGGTGGTGACCGCTCCCGGCGGCGACGAGCTGTGGCTGACCACCAGCAACCTCGACGGGGTCGGGGAGCCGACCGAGGGGGACGACCGCGTCCTGCGGGTGCCCCTGGAGTAGGCGCCTCCCCGGACAGCCGCGCGCCAACCCGTCGTCCCGCACGGGCGCCCCGGAGGGATTCCACGTCTTTGACCAGCAGAAAAGGGGGCATTGGCGGTAAACATCCGTTTTCGCACCCTCCTCGCGGGCACGGGCCGGACATGTCCCCATCAGGCTTACCAGGTAAGGCACGGCGCTCGGCGAAGGACGCCCACGCGGCGGGCCGACGCGCGGGGCGTCAGGCGGCCCACAGCACCTGGCTGCGCAGGCTCGCGGGCGTGGGCTTCGCCGCCACGGGCCTGCTCTACCTCATCATCGGCTACCTCGCCCTGCGCATCGCCTTCGGCGAAAGCGGCGGCGAGGAGGCGAGCAACAGCGGCGCCCTCCAGCTCGTCGCCCAGAACACCGGCGGCATGCTGCTGCTCTGGGTCGCGGCGGCGGGGCTGGTGGGACTCACCGTGTGGCAGGCGGTCTACGCCGCCGTGGGCCTGGAGAAGGCCACCAAGCGCGTCGCGTCCGGGGCCCGCGCGGTGATCTACGCCGTGCTGGCCTCCAGCATCGCGGGCTTCCTGCTGGGACAGGGTTCGCCTCAGTCCCAGGACAGTCAGTCGGAGGCGCTGACGGCCCAGGTCATGGCGCTGCCCTTCGGCCGGTTCGTCGTCGGCGCGGTGGGCTGCGGCGTGATCGCCGTGGGCCTGTACCAGATCTGGAAGGCGGTGACCCGCCGCTTCACGCAGGAGCTGGCGCTCGGCGCGCTCCCGCCGCGCCAACGCACATCCGTCGTGACCGTCGGCGTGCTCGGCATCGGCACCCAGGGCCTGGTCCTGGCCGCCGCCGGCGTCTTCTTCCTCCAGGCCGCGATCGCCTTCGACAAGGACCAGGCGGCCGGGCTGGACGGCACGCTGCGGGCCTTCTCCCAGACCCCGGCCGGTCCCTGGGTCCTCGTGGCCGTCGCTCTGGGCGTCGCCGTCTACGGCGCCTACTGCTTCTGCCAGGCGCGCTGGCAGCGCTGAACCTCCCTTTCCTCCCCGGGAATGACGGACGGGGCCCCACGCTCTCCTGAGGGGCCCCGTCCTCCAAGGGGGTCTTACGGCGTGGGCGGGCGCGCCGTCGTCGCCCCGCCCGCGGATCAGCTACAGACCGAACCGTTGAGGGCGAACTTCGCGGGCACGGCGTTCGCCCCGGACGTCAGGGTGCCGATGAAGCCGAACGTCACCTCGTCGCCGGGGTCGATGGTCCCGTTCCAGTCCGTGTTCACGGCGGTCACCGCGTGCCCGGCCTGCTCCAGCGCGCCGCTCCAGTGGCGTTCCACGGTCTGGCCGCCGGGGAAGGACCACACCAGCTCCCAGCCGGTCACGGGCTCGTCACCCGTGTTGCGGACGGTCACCTGGGTGTTGAAGCGGTCGTGCCACTCGCCGTGGACCACGTAGTCGACCTCGCAGGAGGACCCGGCGGGCAGGGAGGCGTCGCCCTGGTCGGCGACGAACCCGGACACCCAGGCCAGCGTGGAGTTCCAGTTGATGGTCAGCTCGTTGGTCGCCCACGAGTCGATGTGGTCGATGTAGCAGAACTGGGGGGCACACCCGTCCAGGTTGGACTGGGCCACCGGGTCCCAGGTGCCGGTGTCGGAGTTGGGCCCGCCGGACAGGGTTCCCTCGGGCGGGTTGGGCAGGTTCGGGTCGAGCTGGTTGGCGTACCAGCGGCTGTGCTGGTTGACCGCGTCGTTCTCGCCGTACCCGGTCACGTACGACTGGTTGAGGGCGTTGCGTCCCAGGACGTAGTCCATGCCCTCCAGAACCGCGTCGCGCAAGCGCGTGTCCCCACCGATGTCGTAGGCGCTGGCCATCACCACCATGTTGTTGAGCACGAGGTTGTTGGAGCCCCAGGCGAAGACCCCGCCCTCGGGGTCGTAGGCCAGCCCGTAGGCGTGCTCCGAGGCGTCGGCCAGGTACTGCTCGGCCCCCTCCACGACGGAGGCGCGGACCTCGTCGCGGCCGTCGAGGCCGCTCGGCACGGTGGCGAGCTGGAGGCGACCCAGCGGGGCGGTCCAGCGCCAGTCGAACCCGGCGGAGGTGAACACGTCGGCGGTGTGCAGCTCGGACGAGACCACCGCCTCCTCGTAGTCCCCGTGCCCGGTCGCCAGGTACAGTTCCGCGGCGGCCCAGTAGAACTCGTCGGCCACGTTGTCGTCGTCGTAGGCGCCGCCGCCCTCGCCGCCGACGGTCGCGTAGCGCTCGGGTTCGGCCACCGCGGCCTCCCAGGCGGTCTCGGCCGCCTCCAGGCAGGTCGCGGCGAAGTCGGCGTCGTAGGGGGCGAACACCCGGGAGCACTGGGCGGCGGTCGCGGCCAGGTTCAGCGTGGCCGCCGTCGACGGCGGGTGCAGGTAGCGGGGCTGGGGGTCCTCGGAGGGCAGCAGGGGCAGGCCGGTCCAGCGCTCGTCGTGGACCTTGTGGTGGGCCATCCCCGCGAGTTCCTCGCCCTCGGGGACCTGCATGGACAGCAGGAACTCCATCTCCCAGCGGGCCTCGTCCAGGACGTCGGGCACGCCGTTGTCCCGCTCGGGGACGGACAGGGTGGAGTCGGCGACCCGGGCGGGGTTCCCGGTGAGCGCGGTGTGCGCGCGCTCGTAGACGCTCATCAGCTGGTGGACGGAGATGCCGCCGTTCACCACGTACTTGCCGTGGTCGCCCGCGTCGTACCAGCCGCCGGACACGTCGAGCGAGTAGTCGCACGGGGCGGAGGGGTGGCAGGTGACGTCGGTGTCGCCCTGGTTGGGCTCCACGCCGACGTGCCCGGCCTCGCGTCCGTACCCGGGGGCGAGTTCGTCGAGGATCTCGACGCCGCTGCGCTGGGTGTAGTAGAAGTCCAGGGCGTCCGTGGCCAGGGTGGCGTAGGGGTCGGCGGTGATCCCGAAGGGGTGGCTGGTCTCGCCGTCGGCGGTCAGGGTGTAGCCCTCGCCCGTCCCGGTGAAGCCGCTGAAGTCGACGGTGTGCACGTTCTGGCCGGAGGACTCGTCCAGGCCGTACGGCACGGTGTCGCCCTCGGCCACGACCGCGCCCTCGGCGTCGGCCAGCTGCCAGGGCAGGGCCTCCTCGGCGTCGGTGACCACGGTGGCGTTCTTGGGGCCCTGCGGGAGGTAGCCGACCTGGTTGACGCGGACGCGCGGGCCGGTGTCGGGTTCGTGGACGGGGGGTTCGGCGCCGCCGAGCAGCGACACGTCGTCCAGGCAGAACGTCCAGTCCTCCTCGGCCCCGCCGATCTGGAAGGCGAGCTGGGCGTCGGCCATCTCGGCGGACGCGGTGAAGACGTACTCGTAGCCGGTCGTCGTCGGCGTGAGCACGGGACGCTCGTCCAGTTCGGTGCGCCAGGGGTCGACGGGCTCCTGGACCAGCGCGCGGACGGGCAGGCCGTCGGCGCCGGAGGCGGTGAACGTGAGGGAGTAGGACTCCCCTGCCACGAGGGGGATGTCGTTCTGGCCGACGATCTGGTCCCACGGGTTGCTGGTGCCGCCGGGGACCGCGACGCACAGGGCTCCGTCGTCGCTGACGGCGAGGTCGATCCCCTCGGTCGCCCACCAGCCGGTGGTGCCGTCGGCGAAGTCGCCGTTGGTGATCTGCTCGACCGGTTCGTCGTCGGCCTGGACGGGGGAGGCGACGAGGAGGCTCGTGCCGAGCGCGGCTGCGGCGCCGAGCGCCACCGCGCTGTTTCTTCGTGCCGGACTCACGGGGGTCCTTCCGCTGGGGGGTAAGCGGCCGGAAGCACTGGGAGCGCTCCCAATAGTATGACCATTGTTGTGGCGCGTATCACAGGTGTCAATGGGGGCAAACGCACGAACCAGGCGGCTGGGGGCGGGGACGCGCGGGCGGGTCGGGCCCGCGGCGGGGAAGCGGGTGGGTGAGCGGGTCCGGACAGGGAGAGCCGGACCCGCTACCGGGGTCAGCCCTTGAGCAGGCCCTGCGCGACGACCTCCTCGACCAGGGCGCGGCGCACCTCGTCGGCGTCGCCCGCGTGCCCCGGGTGGCCGGTGGCGGCGCGCAGCTGCGCGCGGACCGCCTCCACCACGGCGTCGCTGCGCAGCACCTCGGCGACGGGGGCCGCCTCGACGGCCTCCTTCCACTTGCGCAGGGTGTCCAGCCGACCGCGGTCGACGGCCTCGCGGGTGATGTGGAACAGGGCGTCGATGTTTCGCTGGTAGGCGTCGGCGTCGGTGAGGTCGACGTCGATGACCTCCACCGGCTTGTTGCCGCCGTCACCGTCGGGGCGCAGGTGGTAGACCTTCCAGAGGCGGCCGTTGGTGAGGATCACCCACTCGGCGCCCTCCTCGACGGCCAGGCGCCGGGACACCTGGATGTTGCGCTGGTCGAGCTCCTGGCCGATCCGGCGCACCTCCACCGGCGCGAACAGCTTGCCGTCCAGCATGATCGCGTAGTCGATCGA
Source organism: Nocardiopsis synnemataformans (assembly GCF_965343085.1). Classification (NCBI taxonomy): domain Bacteria; kingdom Bacillati; phylum Actinomycetota; class Actinomycetes; order Streptosporangiales; family Nocardiopsidaceae; genus Nocardiopsis; species Nocardiopsis synnemataformans. Next base: position 9,982 of record NZ_CBDRFA010000091.1, read on the forward strand.
GTCCCCGCTGGTCCGGTACTCGGTGGTCATGTCCTGGTACTTGCTGAAGTTCAGTCCGACGCTGAAGAAGTCGGCGACGAGCATGCGGGTGTCGCCGTCGTTGGCGTCGCGCTCCAGCAGGTCGGACAGCGGCCCGGAGAGGCGGTCGACCGCCGCCGCGACCCGACCCCGGACCGAGGTCTCCCAGTTCAGGGTGGTGCTGGTGAACTCACCCGTCCTGGTCATGACCTGGGTGTCTTCAGCGTCCATGAACATCCGTTCCCGTGTGTCGAGGAGCCCCGCGGTACGGCCTTCGCCGGGACCGGAGGAGTGGGTTGCAGGGGGAGGAATCCGGCCACGATGCTACAGCTCACGCCGCTGACCGGGCACCTCCGGGACTCCGGGACCGAGGGGCGCGCGGCTCCGGCGGAGCGCGGTTCCGGGCCGGACCGGTCGGCGCGGGGGCGCTGATCCGGGCGCTGACCGGGGAGCCCCCGAACGGCGCGGCGGAGCCTGTGCACGGCGACCGGTCGCCCCGCGTCCCGTGGGAGTGGGACGTATGGGACGGAAGGAACAACGGACATGTTGCGGTACTAGACTGGCGCGGCTCTCGAACCCCCCTGTAGAACAGGAAAACGTTGGCTTCCCGCTGCCCCTACGCCGAACTCCACGCCCCCGAGTTCCACGCCGATCCGCACGACGTCTACACGCGGATGGCCAAGGAACACGGCTCCGTCTTCCCCGCCGAGATCTCCCCCGGGATCAGCGCATGGGTGGTCGCCGACTACGCGCTCATCACGGCCTGGTGCAGGGACACCCGCACCTTCCGGCGCGACTCCCGGCTCTGGCTCGACTGGTCCGAGGGGCGCGTCCCCGACGACGCCCCCGTGGCCGCGATGATGGCCTACCGCCCCAACCTGCTCTTCGCCGACGACGACGCCCACGCCCGCCTCAAGCGGTCGGTGGTCGACTCCCTGGGCCGAGTGCCCGAGAGCCGTGTCGGCGAGAGCACCCGCCGCCACGCCGACAGCCTCATCGACGCCTTCGTCGAACGCGGCAGCGCGGACCTGGTGTCCGAGTACGCCCGCCTGCTGCCGCTGCTGGTGATCTGCGACCTCTTCGGCTTCTCGCGCGACGTCGGCGAGCGCGTCCTGACCTCGCTCATCGACCTGTGGGACGGCAACGACGTCGTGCGGGCCAACGCCGAGTACGAGCGCGCCCTGTCCGACGCGATCTCGCAGAAGCATGCGTCGCCGGGGGAGGACGTCACCACCTGGCTGCTCCGGCACCGGGCGGGGCTCACCGACGAGGAGATGCTGCACCAGCTGGTCGTGACCATCGGCGCCGGCGCCGAGCCGACCGCCAACCTCATCACGGCCGCCACGCACACGATCCTGACCGATCCCGAGGTGAGCCGGGCCCTCAACGGCGCCCTGGTCGGGCTCGACGAGGTGGTCGAGCAGGTCCTGTGGCGCGAGCCGCCCATCACCAACTACCCGGTCCTCTACCCCGTGCGCGACGTCGAGATCAGCGGTGGGCGGACTATCCGCAAGGGGGAGCCCATCCTCCTCGGCTACGCCGCGGCCCACACCGCGATGGCCGAGAACGGGCCCGACATCGAACATGTCACCCGGGCCCACCTGGCCTTCGGGGTCGGCCCGCACCGCTGCCCGGCCCACGGGTTCGCCCAGGCCATGGCCCAGGTCGGCGTGGAGGTCCTCACCAAGCGCCTGCGCGGCCTGCGCGTGACCGACCCGGCCCCGCGCTGGCGCGTCTCCCCGTTCGCACGGGCCCTGGCCGAACTCCCCGTGGAATTTCCGCCCGACTCCCCGAAGGGAACACCGCGATGGCAGCAGACATCCCCGTCCTCCACCCCTACGACCTCCACCGACAGACAGCCGGACTCCGGGACCGCGGCCCCGTCGTCGAGGTTGAGATCACTGGTGGCGTGGTTGTTCGGGCGCTGACCGGCCACGACGTCGTCATGGAGGCCCTCGCCCACCCCGGCGTGCGCAAGGAGGCGCGGCACTGGCGGGCGTGGGCGCAGGGCGAGATCCCCATGGACTGGCCGCTGATCTCCTGGGTGGCCCCGGACAACATGCTCACCGCGGACGGCGACCGCCACCGGCGTCTGCGGACCCTGGTCTCGCAGGCGTTCACCCCGCGCCGGGTGGAGGAGCTGCGCCCGAGGATCACCGAGATCACCGCCGAACTGCTCGACGACCTCGCGGCGGCGGGGACGGGACCGGTGGACCTCAAGGCGGCGCTGTCGCTGCCGCTGCCCATGACGGTCATCTCCGAGCTCTTCGGGGTCGGGGCGGAGCACCGCGGCACCCTGCACACCCTGATGCGCCGGGTCTTCGACGCGACCACCAGCCCGGAGGTGGCCGCCCAGACCAACGCCGACATGCAGACCTTCCTCGCGGAGCTGGCCGAGCGCAAGTCCCGCGAGCCGGGCGACGACCTCACCAGCGCACTGCTCCAGGCGCGGGCCGAGGGTGACGAGCGGCTCTCCCACACCGAACTGGTGTGGACGCTGATCCTCATGATCGGCGCGGGCTACGAGACCACGATGAACCTCATCACCAACGCCGTGCACGCGCTGCTCACCCACCGGGACCAGCTGGAGCTGGTGCGGTCCGGCGGTGCCTCCTGGGCCGACGCGGTGGAGGAGACCCTGCGCTGGGACGCCAGCATCCAGTACCTGCCGCTGCGCTACACGGCCGAGGACGTCACCCTCGCGGGCACGCACGTGCCCGAGGGGGAGGCGCTGCTCATGGGCTTCGGCGCGGCGGGGCGCGACCCCGAGCGCCACGGCGACGACGCGCACGCCTTCGACCTCCGGAGGGAGCAGCGGGGGCACCTGGCCTTCTCGCACGGTCCGCACTTCTGCCTGGGCGCGGGGCTGGCCCGGCTGGAGGGCGCGACCGCGCTGGAGGCGCTCTTCACGCGCTTCCCGGACCTGCGCCTGGCCGAGGGGGCGGAGGTGGAGCAGTCCCCGTCCATCGTGGCGAGCGGTCGGGCCGCGCTTCCCGTCGCCTGGGGTGAGGCTGTCCGGGGTTGAGGGCGTCCGGCCCGGGGAGCGGCTTCGGCCCCGGGCCGGGTGCGGTTCCCCGGACGGACACGCGGGCGAACGCGGGAGTGGGTTCCGCCCGGGGCCGCGCCCGGGTCAGGGACCGTGACTGGATCCGGTGCCGGCCACAGGAGTGGGATCGGGTTCGGAAAGCATGCTTCGCAGGCGGAACTCCCGTGGGCTCAGCCCCCGCAGCCGCTTGAAGGCCGTGCTGAACGAGGACGGGTCGGCGTAGCCCACGGCTCCGGCCACCTTCGCCACGCTCAGGTCGGGGTCCGACAACAGCTCCTCGGCGGTGTACATGCGCCACTCGGTCAAGTAGCCCAGGGGCGACTGGCCCATGACCTCGGTGAAGCGCTTGGCGAAGAGCGCGCGCGACACCCCCGCCCTGGCGGCCAGCGCGCCCACCGTCCACGCCTCGTGCGGACGCCGGTGGACGGCCTCCAGCGCGGGGCCGGTCACCGGGTCGACGGCTCCCCGGTACCAGGCGGGGGCGTCGGCGCCCTCCTGCTCGAACCAGCAGGCGAGGCTGCACACCAGCCCCATGTCCACGACGCGGTCGACCAGGGCCTGGCCGCCCGGGAGGTGCCGCCGGGACAGGGCGTCCCTCGCCGCGTCGAGCCAGAAGACGTTCTCGGGCTGCTCCTCGGTGAGGACCAGCGTGGGCGGCAGGGTGCGCAGCAGCCGCTCGTGGCGGCTCCGGGTGGCCCGGTAGGCGGCGACGATGAGGGTGGTGGCGCCCGGGGGGCCGCTGCCCGGCCCGCACCCGGGTTCCGGATCGAGACAGGCGATCTCCTGGTTCCGGTGGGGACGGCGGAGTGAGGCGGGGTCGTCCGCCAGGTGGAAGGGGTCGGGGCCGCGCACCAGCGCGGTGTCGCCCGCGCCGATCTCGAGGCCGGTCCCGTCGGGCAGGACCAACGACCCGCCGCCGCTGATCACCGTCAGCATGGTCAGCGGCGCACCGCCGGTGAAGCGGATCGTCCACGGCGGATCCAGCGAGGCCTGGCTGACGGAGGCGCCCGCGGAGCGGATGCCGCTGAGCATGTCGCTCAAAGGGTCCATGGAGGCGAGTGTAGACGAACGCCAAAGAAACGCAGCTTTTCAGCTATGGAACGTCCACGTCTGCTGGTCTGTACTGGACTCATGAACCCAGAGCCCTTCGCACCCTCCGAGCCCTCCGAAGCCCTCGCGTCGACCGGACGCACCGCGCTGGTCGTGGTCGCCCACCACCGCCCGGACTCCCTGACCGCCGCCGTGGCCGGACGGGTCGCTGCCCGCCTGGAGGCGGCCGGGTACCGCGTCGACCTGCTCGACCTGCACGCCGAGGGGTTCGACCCCCGCAACAGCGAGGCCGACGAACCCGACTACGGCGACCGGGACAAGGTCTACTCCGACGAGGTGCACGCCCACATCCGCCGCGTCCATGCCGCCGAACTCATCGTCCCCGTCTTCCCCGTGTGGTGGTTCGGGCCACCGGCCCTGCTCAAGGGCTGGATCGACCGGGTGTGGAACTACGGCCTCACGTACGGCCGCAGCAGGTCTCCCATGGCGGGGAAGCGGATGCTGTGGCTGGGACTGGCCGGACTCGTCGAGGGGGACCCGAACACGGATCTGGTGCTCGACCTGCTCGATGGGCCCCTGCGCCGGGGGATCTCGGAGTTCTGCGGGGTCTTCGACGTCCACACGGCCGTGCTGTTCGACAGCGAGGCCCAGGACCTGTCCGGTGAGGCCCGGGAGCGCCACTACCGGGAGCTGTTCGCCGAGGCCGAGGCGGCGGTCGACAAGCTCGTCGCCGGATGAGCCGACCGCTTCCGAAGGGGGCGCCCGGATTCCGCCCGAGAGGACGCGGATCTCCACGCGAGTCCCCGCCCAAGGGGGCGGTCGCGCACCTGGAGGGGCCGCCCCCGCGCTCGGCGGTGGGCGGCCCCCGGCCCGGAACGGCTCACGTCGGCCGCACGAGGTCAGGCGTTGGTGCCGACCAGGTGCTCCACGAAGGAGCGGTAGTCGCGCAGGGCCACCCGCAGCGACTCGGTGTCCGTGCCCTCTCCCTCGTTCCACGCGGAGCGCAGCGCGGAGCGGCGCTCCTCGATCTCGGCGACCACGGCGTCGGCGACCTCCGCCGCCAGCGCGTCGGCCTCGCGCACGGCGCCGTGGGGGTCGTCGACGAACCTGCCCTGGGTCGCGTTCCAGCGCTCCCGGACCCGTTCCAGCTTCGCGCCCCGCGACCGGGGCATGCCCGCCGCGTCCGAGCGGTCCGCTCCGGTGCCCGGGGCACCGGTGTGTCCAGCGGGTCCGGGTCCGGACCCGCGCCCGGGGTCGTTCACCTCGGCGTCGACGGTCACCGGCTCCGCGGTGCGGGGGCCGGTCCCGGGTCCGGGCGTCCGCGCCCGGTGCTGCTCTGGTTCGGTCTCCCGGCTCCTGCCGGGACCGGGCACGCGTTCCACCATGTCGTCCGCCTTCTCGTGTCGTCGTCGGTTCCACGGAGCGCCGCCGAGGCCGGTCACAGACCCGCCTCCGGTCCCCTCTCCCGGCGCGGCTGCTCCACGGCGGTCCGCTCCGTGTCCGGGCTTCGGGTCGTCGTGCCGTCGGCCGTCGGCAGGCCGCCCAGCAGGGACTCCACCAGGCCGCGGTAGGACACCAGCTCCTCGCGCAGGTGCTCGGTGCCGGTCTGGTCCGCCTCGGCGGGGCGCCCGGTGGCGTGCGCGCGGCGGAACCCGGTGACCGCGGCGGAGTGGTCCACCGACAGGTCGTTGAGGCGCTGGTCGAAGGCCGCGTCACCGTCGGCCGCGGACGCGGGGCCGGGGTAGCCGCGGTCCGCCATGATCGCCTCCACCAGTCCGCGGGCGTCGCGGACGGCGCGGACGGGATCGTCGACGAACTCCTGCTGCACCGCGGCCCACGTCTCGGTGTGCGTCACGCGCTGCTGGTCGCTCAGTTCGCGGAGCGTCATGTTGTCGCGGCGGCGGAGCCTCTCGGACAGGTCGTTCTCGGCGGCCGTCCTGTTGCCGTGGACCTTCACGGCGCGGTCGTACTCGGCGCCGAAACGCTTCTTCAGCCGGGCGGTGCGCCGGGCCGGGAGGATCGAGGACCGCGCGGCGATCGCGATTCCTCCGGCGATGACGACCACCACCACTAAGGCGATGATGACAATTATTCCGGTCTCCATTGGAGCACCTCCTGTCATATCGCACTGCCCCCCAAGGCCCACCCAAAACTTGGCCACGGTTCAGTCAGGCGCCCGTGGTGGGCGTACGCGCAGGTGAGAGGCGTTGCTGCGATATTACGCGACTATCACGGAAGGTGGGGATTACGGTCTCCCGGCGGAAGTGTGCGCTGGTGGGCGCCGCGCGGAGAGCCAGAGGGGAACGTCCGTGGCGGAATGCGTTCTTCCTTTTCGGTGAATTCTCGTTTTCACCCTCGGTGGTGAAGGGGAATTCCACCGGGTTCCCGTGTGAACAGGGGGTGTGCGCCGAGCCGCCGGATGTGGAATCCGGGTCCTGTGCGGAACCGGTCAGGGCGTGGCACGCGGAAGGGTGATCGTGACGACGGTGCCGGAGGGGCCGCTGTCGATCCCCACCTCACCGCCCTGGGCCTCGACCAAGGAGCGCACGACCGACAGGCCGAGCCCCGAGGTACGTCCCGATCCGGTGGTGCGGGTGGTGACGAACGGTTCGAACACGTGGGGGAGCACCTCGGCGCTGATCCCCGGGCCGTCGTCGGCCACGGTGAGGGTGATCGCGTCGTCGCCGCCGCGGGCGGTCACGGTGGCGCGGGTGCCGGGCGGGTTGTGGTCGACGGCGTTGGCGGTGAGGTTGGCCAGGCACTGCTCAAGGCGTGACTGGTCACCGAGCAGGACGTCCGGCGGCGGCTCCTCCAGGGTGACGGCGTCGGCGTGGGGCAGGGCGTCGAGCCGGGCCCGCACGTCGTGGAACAGGTCGGGCAGGAACACGGCCTCGACGCGGACGTCGATCTCGTCGCCGCCGCGGGCCACCGCCATGAGGTCCTCCAGCACGCGGCGCAGGCGGTCGAGTTCGGAGCGCACGACCGCCGCCTCCGCGGTGCCCAGCAGTTCCAGGTGCCCCTCGGCGACGGAGAGCGGGGTGCGCACCTCGTGGGAGATCGCGGCCAGGTACCGGCGCCGGTTGCTGTCGGCCTGCTCGATGCGGGTCAGCATCTGGTTGATCTCGGTGGCCAGTTCGGCGATCTCGTCGCGGGTGGCGGGCACCGGGACGCGGGTGGCCAGGTCGGCCGGCGAGATCGCCTTGGCGGCGTCGGAGACCTCCCGCACGGGGCGCAGGGTGCGCCGCACCACCAGCCACAGCACGACCCCTCCGCCGACGACGCCGATCGCCCCGGCGAGTCCGGCCCACAGCAGGACGGTGGCCGCGGTGTCGCGGGTGGAGTCGAGCGGGGCGGCGACGGTGACGACGGCCAGGGTGTCACCGGCGTCGTCGACGACCCGGGTGTCGAGCACCCGGAGCGGGCCCGCGTCGGTGTCGAGTGTGCGGATGGTCCCGGGTTCGGGCTCGGGGGCGTCGCCGCCGCGCATGAGGCCCGCGACGCGCGAGGGACCCCCGGTGCTCTGTAGACGCACGTCGTTGACGGTCACCAGCGTCACGTGGCGGGCCCCGCTGGGGCGGACGGCGAGCGCCTGGCGGGCGGCGCGCTCGGCCTCGGGCCCCGAGACCACGCCGTCGAGCCCGGCGGCTGCGGGCAGCCGTCCGTCGAGGGCGTCGCCGACCAACGCCGACTCCTCGCGCAGCAGACGGTCGATGTCGGCCAGGCCCGACACGCGCACCAGTTCGTAGGTGAGCAGGGCGACGCCGCCGATGACCAGGGCCATGACCAGCAGCGACCGCAGGACGACCCGGCCGGTGAGGCTCACCGCGCGCCGTCCCCGAGCCGGTACCCGGCGCCGCGGACCGTCTGGATGCGCTCGCCGCCGAGCTTGCGGCGCAGCTGGCTGACGTAGACCTCCACGACGTTGGAGGCGCCGTCGAAGTCGTAGCCCCAGACCCGGTCCAGCAGCTGGGGTCGGGAGAAGACCTGCGTCGGATGGCGGATGAGCACCTCCAGCAGCGCGAACTCGCGGGCCGACAGGTTGACGGTGCGCCCCTCCACCGAGGCGGTGCGCGCCCCGAGGTCGAGCACCACGCCGCCCGCCGCCAGCACGTCGCCGCGTTCCTGGCCGCCGCCGCGCAGCCGGGCCCGCACACGGGCCAGCAGCTCGCTCACGCTGAACGGCTTGACCATGTAGTCGTCGGCTCCGGCGTCGAGGTTGGCGACCCGGTCGCTCACGGCGTCCTTGGCGGTGAGCACGATCACCGGCACCGAGGGGCGGCGCATGCGCAGCCGACGCAGCACCTCCTCACCCGGGATCCCCGGCAGCCCCAGGTCCAGGACGACGAGTTCGACGTCCGAGGACAGCGCCATCGTGAGTCCGTCGATCCCGTCGTCGGCGGCGAGCACCTGGTAACCGGCCGTCTCCAGCCCGCGCCGCACGAAGGAGACGATCCCCTCCTCGTCCTCCACCACCAGAATCGCCAAGGCCGTGCCCCTCCCCGTGTCGCCTCCCACCGTGGCGGAGGCCGCTGAACCGTCCCTGAGCGCAACATGAAGAAGGCCCTCATGTCGACCTCATGCCGCCATCATCGGGCCGCCGCATGCTTGGAGGTACAGAGACCTCCGAGCATGTGAGCAAGGGACCCGCGATGCAGACCAAGACCATCATCATCCTCTCCTCCTCCGTCGCCGCGGGGCTGCTGGCCGTGGGCACGGTCGGCTACGTGGTCGCCGGTGACCCCGAGCAGCAGGTGGCCCCGATCGAGCTCACCGGTGTCACCGCCGGAGCCGACTCCGAGACGGGCGGGAACGGGCAGTCGCAGCAGAGCGAGCCCTCGACCCGGTCGGTCGACGGACTGGAGCAGCTCGTGGGCGAGCTGCGCGCCGGGGACGACATCGACGACTGGTCCGTGTCCGGGGTCGAGGTCGACTTCGGTCCGGAGGAGTGGCTGTTGACCAACCCCGAACTGGAGGACTTCGACGGCAACGGCACCGTCGAGCCGCTCCTGGACGAGCTGCGCGGCCTGGAGGGCACCGAGGTCACCCTGGGCGTGCGCTACGAGGCCGACGACGACGGCGACGACGAGGGTGAGGAGCGCGACGACGCCGACGTGTTCACCGTCAACGGCACGGCCTTCCGCGACACCGACGGTGGCCCCGCCCCCTGGCAGAACACCGACGAGCAGGCCGCGGCCGACCGCGAGACGGTCTCCGCCAACGCCGCCGCCGCGGTGGGTGAGGGCGCCACCACCGTCGACGTCGAGCGCCAGGACGAGGACGGCTGGGATGGCTGGGAGGCCGAGGTGCGCGGTGCCGACGGCCAGGAGTACGACGTCATCCTCGACGCCGCGGGCGAGGCCGTCGACGTGCGTGCCGAGGACTGACGGCCGCGCGGCGTGTCCCGTGCGGGGACCGTCGGGGGTCGGCGCCCTCGGGCGGTCGGGGCAGGCCGCGACGGGGGCGCCGACCCTTGCGTGCTTCCGGGGTGTCGCCCGGTACGTGTCAGCACCCGCGCCCTCGGCCGCACCCGCGCCGATCGGCGCGCGCAACCGTTGCCCCGCCAGGTCGCCGCTGACCATGGCGTGTGTGTTCGGCCGGTGTTCCTTCGACGCGCGAGCGTCGCCGCTGGTGCCATCGACGTCGTCGACGACCACCTGCTGGGTGCCTCTGGAGTCGCGCTGCTCCGCCTACGCGAAGAGGGCTGGCACCTGGCCGAAGGGCCCGTGCTGACGAGGGTGGCGGATCTGCCCTTGGTGGGTGCTCCGGTTCGGGCGTCGGGCACGTGTGTGGCACGGCGATCGGGACGGGACCCCGGAAAGCAGTTCGGCCAGGTGTTCGGAGAACCCCGAACGACCTGGCCGTCTGTGTGTCTGGAGCGGATGACGGGAATCGAACCCGCGTTATCAGCTTGGGAAGCTGAAGTTCTACCATTGAACTACATCCGCGCGGCACCGCCGGAAAGTTCCGGCTGGCAACGGATGCCATCCTAGCCCAACTCCGGGTCGGGTGGGCAACTCGGCGCGGACCGCCACCCGGTCGGGGATCGCCGCTACGCTGCGTTGCCCCAGGCGGTAGGTTCGGACCGTGCTGCTCTCCGATCGCGATATCAGGTCCGAAATCGACGCCGGGCGGGTCAGGATCGACCCCTTCGACCCCGGCCTCGTCCAACCCTCCAGCATCGACGTCCGGCTGGACCGCTTCTTCCGGGTGTTCGAGAACCACAAGTACCCGCACATCGACCCCTCGGCCGAGCAACCGGACCTCACCCGGCTGGTCGAGACCGACGGCGAGGAAGCGTTCGTCCTGCACCCGGGCGAGTTCGTGCTGGCGTCCACCTACGAGGTCGTCAGCCTCCCGGACGACATCGCGAGCCGCCTGGAGGGCAAGAGCTCCCTGGGGCGCCTGGGGCTGCTCACCCACTCCACGGCCGGGTTCATCGACCCCGGCTTCTCCGGGCACGTCACGCTGGAGCTGTCCAACGTGGCCACCCTGCCGATCAAGCTCTACCCGGGCATGAAGATCGGCCAGCTGTGCATGTTCCGCCTGTCCTCCCCGGCCGAGTACCCCTACGGCTCCGCGGGCTACGGATCGCGTTACCAGGGGCAGCGGGGACCGACGCCGTCCAGGTCCCACCAGAACTTCATCCGCACCCCGATCAGCCCCGAGAGCGTCTAGGCGGGGCCGAGGGCAGACAGGGCGATTCGTTTACGGTACGGTCATGGGCGGACACGGACTGTCGTTTGACCCATCTGTCACTAGTATGTGACCAAGGTCACTATTTTTTCCCGTGTGGCGTAAATCACAAAGGCGCGTTCTGGAGCTCCGGCATCCGCTGCCATAGGTCGGCGGACGGTTTTTATGACGTTTAAACATGTTATTTGCTGGTTACTTAGCGCCTGAACTGTGCGTACACACCTCGGTAAGGTTGCGCCCCGACGTGAACCAGGTAGCGGTTCCGCCCTGATGAGGGGGCGCGCAAGAGGGCTCCGCGCAGGCCGGCTACCTGTGGGAACCGCGGGTCGGCGATGGGGCGCAGGTGTTGCCCCGACACGCCTCGCGGTCAGGACAGCCCTCTAGAGGAGACCGTGCCAGCAGTACGCGCAGACCACTTGTACAAGGTGTTCGGCAGACAGTCCAGAGCCGCCGTCGAGCGGCTCTCGGACGGCAGCCACCGGGACACCATCGCCGACCTCGACGTGACGGCCGCCGTCATCGACGTGTCCTTCGAGGTCGAACCGGGCGAGATCTTCGTCGTCATGGGCCTGTCCGGATCGGGGAAGTCCACCCTGATCCGGATGCTCAACGGCCTCCTGGAACCCACCGCGGGGACGGTCGAGGTCGACGGCGTGGACATCACCGCGCTCAGCAGGAAGAGCCTCCTGAGGCTGCGGGGCGAGAAGATCAGCATGGTCTTCCAGCACTTCGCGCTCCTGCCGCACCGCACGGTCCTGGAGAACGCCGCCTACGGCCTGGAGCTGCGGGGCCTGTCCCGCGCGGAGCGGAGCCGGAAGGCGGGGGAGACCCTCGAACTCGTGGGGCTCGGCGGCTGGGAGGACAAGCTCCCGCACCAGCTCTCCGGAGGCATGCAGCAGCGTGTGGGCCTGGCCAGGGCACTGGCCGCCGACACCGACATCATCCTCATGGACGAGGCGTTCAGCGCCCTCGACCCGCTCATCCGGCGGGACATGCAGACCCAGCTCCTGGAACTCCAGAAGAGCCTGGGCAAGACCATCGTCTTCATCACGCACGACCTCAACGAGGCCATGCGCCTCGGCGACCGGATCTGCGTGCTGCGCGACGGCCGCGTCGCCCAGATCGGCAGCGCGCAGGAGATCCTCAACGAGCCCGCCAACGACTACGTCGAGCGCTTCATCGAGGACGTCGACCGCACCCGCGTGCTCACCGCCGCGTCGGTGCTCGACCCGAGCGCCCCCGCTGCCGACTCCTCCGCGCCCGAGGTCGGCGCGGACACCCTGGTCGCCGACCTGTACGCCAGCGCGGCCGTCTCCGACCGCCTCCGCGTGGTCGACGAGGACGGCACCGTGCTCGGCACGGTGACGCGCAACTCCGTACTGGCCGCTCTCGCGGGCGGGAAGGAGACCCCGTGACACCCGTCGACTTCCCGCCGTCCCTGCCCATCGGCGACGGCTTCGAGGCCCTCAACGCCTGGCTCAAGAGCACCTTCGGCCTCTTCTTCGACGTCGTCGGCGAGTTCATCCGCTGGGCCGTGAACGCCCTGGCCGGCTTCTTCACCGAACCGGCGGCCGGGCAGCTCGCCTTCGTCGCCGCCGTGATCATCGCCGTCCCGCTGCTGCGCCGCCGACGGCTGCCGCTGGCGGTGATCGTCGCCGCGGTCTCGCTGCTCTACGTCCTGCACGCGCAGTTCGCGTTCGGCAACACCGTCGTCAACAGCCTGCCGCCGCAGCTCTTCCTGTGGGCGATGAACCTGTTCGACCAGCAGTACGTGGACGCCTACTTCTGCATCTCGCTGCTCTTCCTGGTGGCCGTCACCGTCCTCGGTGTGCTCGACCGGGGCACCCGCGTGCGCACCGGCGTCGTCGCGGGCGGCTGGCTCGTGCTGGTCCTGCTCGGCTGGCTCGTGCTCCCGATGCTGGTGACCCGGCCCGGGGCGCTGCTGATGATCCTGCTGCTGAGCCTCCTGGCGCTCTCGGTGGCCGGGTGGCGCATGGGCCTGTTCGGTCTGGTCGCCCTCACCGTGGTGGCGTCGGTCGGCCAGTGGACCAACGCCATGGACACGCTCGGCCTCGTCCTCGTGGCCAGCGCCATCGCCGTGGTCATCGCGATCCCGATCGGCGTCGTGGCCGCCTACAACGACCTGGTCAGCAAGATCCTCAAGCCGGTCCTGGACCTGATGCAGACGCTGCCCGCGTTCGTGTACCTGATCCCGGCGATCTTCTTCTTCTCCATCGGCGCCGTGCCCGGCGTGGTCGCCACCATCGTGTTCGCGATGCCGCCCGGCGTCCGCCTGACCGAGCTGGGCATCCGCCAGATCGACAAGGAGCTGGTGGAGGCGGGCGAGTCCTTCGGCGCCTCCCGGCGCAAGGTCCTCACCGGCATCCAGCTGCCGCTGGCCCTGCCCACCATCATGGCCGGGGTCAACCAGGTCATCATGCTCGGCCTGTCGATGGTCGTCATCGCGGGCATGGTCGGCGCCGGCGGCCTGGGCAGCGAGGTCTACCAGGGCATCACCCGCAACGACGGCGCCCTCGGCTTCGAGGCCGGTATCGCGGTGGTCATCCTGGCGATCTTCCTCGACCGCCTGACCGCGGCCGTCACCCGCAACGGCCCGCGCGCGGCCGCCTCGGCCGCCTGAGCGGCGTGCCCACCCCACCCCACCCCACCCAGCCCCGCACACCGAATTCCCCGAGGGAAGGAACCCCACGATGTACAGCCGTAAGCGCATGACGGCCCTCTCCGCCGCCGGCATGAGCGCCGCGCTCCTCCTGACCGCCTGTGGCGGCGGCGGTGGTGGTGAGAGCCTGACCGGCCCGGAGGACGGTGGCGGCGAGGACGCCAAGGAGATCAACATCGCGCTGATCGCCTGGGAGGAGGGCATCGCCGTCACGCACATGTGGCAGGCCATCCTGGAGGAGAAGGGCTACGACGTCACGATCACCGACGTGGACGTCGCCCCGATGTACCAGGGCGCGGCCAACGGCGACGTCGACCTGTTCCTCGACACCTGGCTGCCGGTGACGCACGCCGACTACTGGGAGGAGTACGGGGACCAGCTGGAGGACCTCGGCGCCTGGTACGACAACGCCAAGCTGACCATCACCGTGCCCTCCTACATGGAGGACGTGAACAGCATCCCCGACCTGGCCGACCACGTCGAGGACCTGGACGGCCGGATCGTGGGCATCGACCCGGGCGCCGGGCTGACCCGCGTCACCCAGGAAGAGGCCATGCCGGGCTACGGCCTGGACGAGGACTTCGAGCTGGTCACGTCCTCCACCGCCGCGATGCTCGCCGAGCTGGACTCGGCGGTCACCGAGGAGGAGCCCATCGTGGTGACCCTGTGGCGTCCCCACCCGGCCTACGCCCAGTACGACCTGAAGGACCTGGAGGACCCCGAGGGTCTGATGGGCGACGCGGAGACCGTCCACGCCGTCGGCCGTGACGGTTTCGGCGAGGAGTACCCCGAGCTCACCGCTTGGCTGGAGGACTTCCAGCTCAGCGACGACGAGCTGGCCAGCCTGGAGGTCCTGACCGTGTCCGAGGACGGGGGGTACAAGGACGACCCGGAGGCGGGCGCCCGCGTCTGGCTCGCGGACAACCCCGAGTTCCTGGAGCGCACCCTGGGCGAGGACGCCGAGGGCCTGGAGTTCTAGCGCCGCGCGGGGCCGCGTCCCCGCGCGCACCGGCCCCGGACAGCTCTCCGGGACCTCCGTGCACACGAGAACGGGCCGCCCCACCCGGGGCGGCCCGTCCGCGTTCGTCCGCGCTCCCGGGGCCGCGCACGGCCCTCGGTTGTGCCGTCAGGGGGCGTAGTAGCCGCCCTGGGCGCCTCCGTAGCCCTGGTCGAGCTGCCTGCGGCGCTCCCGCCTGGGCAGCAGGTAGGCCGCGAGCATGCCGCCGACGAAGCCGAAGAGGTGCGCCTGCCACGAGACGCCGGGGTACTGGGGCAGGACCCCCCAGATCATCGTCCCGTAGAAGAGGATCACGCAGATCATGATGACGATGTCGACGGTCTTGCGCTCGACGATCCCGCGCAGGACCGTGTAGCCGAAGTAGCCGAAGACCAGGCCGCTGGCGCCCACGGTGAGGGAGAACGGTGAGCTGAACAGCCACACGCCCACACCGCTGACCAGGATGATGATCAGCGTGGTGAGCAGGAACCGCCCCAGGCCGCTGAACGCGACGAGCGCGCCCAGCACGAGGAACGGCAGCGAGTTGCCGATGAGGTGTTCCAGGTTCCCGTGCATGAACGGCGCGGTGAACACGGTCCAGGGCCCCTGGAGGTCCCAGGCGCGCAGACCGTACTGCTGGTCGAGCCGTCCGAGGAGCACGAAGCTGTCGAGGATCTCGAAGACCCACATGGCCGCGAGCATCCCCGCTACGGTCAGGATGGCGGTGATTCTGGACTGCTTCACCCCATCGAGAGTAGAGGACACGGCCTTGCGGCGGTATGTCCGTGCGGGGCGTGGTGGGTAATTGCCCGATGTGTCGGGATATGTCGTGGCAGGTCGGCGCGAGTGGCGCTGCTCCGCGCGGAGGAGGGGACCGGCACCCGGAAGGGGGAGCGCTGACCCCCCGGGAGGGGCGGCCGCGCGTCCCGGAGGAGGAGCCGCGGCACTCAGGAGGTCAGCGAACGCCCGCGCGGCGGGATGCCCGCCACCGCCATGAACGACTCGACCCGGGCCGGGCTGGTCATCCCGGTCAGCGGCAGGTAGGCGCGCGAGGTGCGGCGGCTCTGGAGCGAGGGGAAGCGCTTGGGGCGCCCGGCGTTGTCGTACAGCCCCAGGGAGCGGATACGGCCCGGCAGCACGTAGTACGAGCCAATGTCGTGGAAGGGCACGCGCACGATGTAGCGGCCCCGCTGGTAGCGGAACTCGCCGTCGGAGACCTCCAGGACGGGTGCCTTGATCATGTGGCCGTGCGCGGCCAGGGCGGCGCCAATGAGGGCTAGGAGTACACCGAGGGTGATGTTGGCCCAGTGCGAGACGTCGACCGCGATCGCCAGGGCGCCGAGAGCCACCAGACCGTAGCCGCCCCACAGCTCCACGTGCTTGCGGCCTACGGGGCAGACCAGGCGAACTGTTTCGGACACGGCAGAGGCCTCTCTCACTGGGCACCGCGGGTGGGATGACGGCGATCGCCGTTCGAAACCCTATCGGCTCCGGCGGTGCGTGGACGGTGGTTTCGGACAACCGGAGCTGTGGATTTCCGTACCTGCCTGGCGTGGTCTGCCCTTGTGTGGGGGGTTTCTGCTCCCGTGTCTTATTAACATCCTATCATCCTATGTTTGACGCATTCTGTTTCCATCGCGAGTCGCCGCGGAGGCGACCGGGGGATCGGTGCGAAGGTTCGGGATTATATGTGTGCTTTAGTAACTTTTGTCCGTTTCCCTCTGTGTAGTCATTCGGGACGCTCGGGTAGTTAAACGACGTTTACTTTACCTTAACCGTTGTTGGCTGGCGTAACTGGCCCGCAATGTATTTCTGGCTTGTCCGAATCAAGGGAGTGGGTCAGTGCCCTAGGATCGGGCTCTGACCTGCGGTGACATTCGTGTTGCCGCGAGGTGGGAACTGTGTGACTGCGGTTCGGGGCGATGGGCGCGAACCGGTTGCGGATGGGTCACGAATCCGGCAGTAGGGCTATACAGACATTTCGCTCAATGGTCTTCTGATCGACTAATCGCCTAGTTCTGCGGGGCGTGTGCGAACCACACAACCCCGAGGTTCGGCTCGTATTAGTGATCAAGGGTGTAACTGATGCACAAACGAAGGAAGACGCTCGCGCTCGCCGCGGCGGGCACCTCCGCTTTGATGGTGCTGACCGCCTGCGGCGGCGGCGGTGGTGGCGAAGGTGAGCAGGAGAAGGAGGTCACATGGGTGATCAACAGCCTTCCCGCTGCCTGGGCCAGCATCAGTGCCGCCGGCGGCAGCGTCTACACCATCCAGACGCTCTCCGGTGTGGTCCCCCACACGGGTGTCTGGCAGCCTGACGGCACCTACGAGTACAACCTGGACGTCCTCGCCGAGGAGCCCACCCTCATCAACGACGACCCCGACGAGGGTCCCTTCCAGTTCAGCTTCACCCTCCACGAGGACGCGGTGTGGAGCGACGGCACGCCGATGACCGCCGAGGACCTGCGCGTCACCGCGATGATGAACGCCTCCCCGGACGAGGGCTACTGCGACACCTGTGACTCCCGCGGGACCACGAGCTCCGACATGATCGAGAGCATGGAGGCCGACGGCAAGACCCTCACGGTCACCCTCAAGGAGGGCCTGGCCAACCCCGAGTGGATGGGCCTGCTCGACTCCGACAGCGCGGGCGGCGGTTTCTACCCGTCCCACCTCGCGGAGGAGAACGGCTGGGACGTCGACGACCCCGCGCAGCTGGGTGAGTTCTACGCCTGGCTGCACGAGACCCGCCCCGAATGGTCCGGCGGCCCGTACCAGATCGTGGACGGCGACCTCCAGAACCAGGTCGTCAAGGAGCCCAACCCGGAGTGGTGGGGCGAGGCGCCCGCGCTCGACCGCATCATCATGCCGTACAACACCGACGAGGGCACCTTCGTCCCCGCGTTCCAGAACGGCGAGATCGACGGAGCCAACCCCGCGCAGTACAGCGAGGACATCATCACCCAGCTCCAGGACATGGAGGGGGTGACCCTCACCGTCGGGGAAGGCAACATCTGGGAGCACATCGACATCAACACCGAGAACGAGTGGCTCTCCGACGTCGAGCTCCGCAGGGCCGTCTTCACCGCGATCAACCGCGACGAGATCGCCAGCCGCAACTTCGAGGCCGGCTACCCCGAGTACGAGCTGAAGAACAACCACATCTTCGGCAGCACGAGTGAGTACTTCGAGGACCACATCTCCGAGACCGGGCAGGGCAGCGGCGACGTCGAGGCCGCCACCGTGATCCTGGAGGAGGCGGGCTACGAGCTCGACGGGGACACCCTCACGCTCGACGGCGAGCAGGTCGGCCCGCTGCGCCTGCGCAGCACCGACACCGTCATCCGCAACAACTCCGTGCAGCTGATCCAGGCCCAGCTCGCCGAGATCGGCATCGAGACCACCATCGAGATGACCGACGACCTGGGCACGATGCTGGCCGAGCAGGACTACGACATCGTCCAGTTCGGCTGGAGCGGCAGCCCGTACTTCGCCTCCAACCCCCAGCAGTTCTGGCACTCCGAGAGCTCCAGCAACTTCGGCGGCTTCTCCAACGACGAGGTGGACGAGCACGCCGAGGCCACGGGCACGGCCCCCAGCCTGGACGAGGCGGCCGAGCACGCCAACGCCGCCGTGGCCGCGGTGGTCCCGGAGGCCTACGTCCTGCCGATCGTGGCCGAGCCCAACTACTTCTTCGTGAACGACAGGCTCGTCAACGTCGAGGACAACCTCCAGTCCAGCTTCCGCGCCACCTACAACATCGGTGAGTGGGACATCGCCGAGTAGTTCGCGGCACAAGGCCCGTGGCCCGGGCCCGGGACATCCTCCCGGGCCCGGGCCGGTCCTCGTCCACCCCTGAAGGATCACACTCATGCTCGTTTACACGGTGCGGCGCGTCCTGGGCGCGATACCCATCCTGATCCTCGCGTCCGTGCTCACCTTCGTCCTGATCGACGTCTCCGGCGATCCCCTGACCGAGCTCAGGATGCAGCAACCGCCCCCGGACCCCTCGGTCATCCAGCTCCAGGAGGAGCGGCTCTACCTCGACCGGTCCATGCCCGAGCGCTACTGGCTCTGGGTCACGGGTATCGGCGGCAACGGGGACATCGGACTCCTCCAGGGCGAGTTCGGCCCCTCCACGCAGAGCAACAGCTACGACATCGGCGCCAACATCGCCGAGCGGCTGGGCACCACCCTGCGCCTGGTGGCCGCGTCCATGGTCTTCGCGCTGGGCCTGGCCGTCCTGGCCGGCGTCGTCAGCGCCATGCGCCAGTACTCCAAGCTCGACTACACGCTCACGTTCGTCGGCTTCCTGGCCCTGTCGATGCCCGTCTTCTGGTTCGCGGGCATCATGCAGCAGGCCGGGGTCGGCTTCAACGACCTGGTGGGGTCGCAGGTCCTCGCCACGATCGGCGACGGCGTCTACCAGGCACAGGGCGAGGACCTGTGGGGGCGCGTCACCAACGCCTTCGCCTACATGACCCTGCCCACGATCGTGCTGATGCTGACCAGCTTCGCCTCGTGGAGCCGGTACCAGCGGACCTCCATGCTCGAGGTGCTCAACAGCGACTACGTCCGCCTGGCCCGCGCCAAGGGCCTGCCCAACCGCGTCGTCATCCGTCGCCACGCGCTGCGCACGGCCCTCATCCCGCTGACCACGGTGGTCGCCGTCGGCATCGCCGGGATCATCGACGGCGCGGTCCTGACCGAACGCGTCTTCCAGTGGCGCGGCCTGGGCGAGTTCTTCATCACCGCGGTCGAGAAGAACGACTCGTACGCGCTGATGGCGTGGCTGCTGCTCAGCGGTGTCATGGTCATCGTGGCCAACCTCATCGCCGACCTCCTGTACGGCGTGCTCGACCCGAGGATTCGCTATGAGTGAGAAGAGGGCGCCCTCGGCGCCGCGCAACGCCGACGCCGAGAGCGTCGGAGGTGCCGAACGCACCCAGTTCCAGATGATCCTGTCCCGGTTCCTGCGCCACCGGGCCGCCATGATCAGCCTGGTCGTCCTGGTGGCCGTCGTGCTGGCCGCCTTCGTGGGCCCGCTCTTCTGGCGGTGGGACCACACCGTCAACCTGGACATCCCGCCGAGCGTGCCGCCGGGCGCGGACCACCCGCTGGGCACCACCACCGCCGGGCACGACGTCCTGGGCCAGCTCATGCGCGGCGCCCAGCAGACGCTCAAGGTGGCGTTCACGGTGTCGGTCATGGGCACCGTCATCGGTTCCCTGTGGGGCGCCACGGCCGGTTACTACGGCGGCCGGATCGACGCGCTCATGATGCGCGTCGCCGACGTGTTCATGATCGTGCCGCTGCTGGTGATGGTCGCCGCGATCGCGGGCAACGCCCGTGCCGGGACCACCTGGTACGCGGTGGCCCTCATCATCGGCTTCTTCTCGTGGGCGCAGATCGCCCGCGTGGTGCGCAGCGTGGTCCTGTCCCTGCGCGAGCAGGAGTTCGTGGAGGCGGCCAAGGCCGCGGGGGCCTCGCCCGGATGGATCATCGTCCGCCACCTGCTGCCCAACGCGGCCGGTCCGATCATCGTCGCGGCCACCCTGCTGATCGCGGTGGCGATCCTGCTGGAGGCGGGCATGTCCTTCCTCCAGTTCGGCATCCAGCCCCCCGACATCTCGCTCGGCCAGATGATCAGTGACGCGCGCACGGCCGTCTCCACCAGGCCCTGGCTGTTCTATCCGCCGGGCCTGCTGCTGCTGGTGATCTGCCTGACGATCAACTTCATCGGCGACGGGCTGCGCGACGCCCTCGACCCACGACAGACCATGGTGCGGCGATGACCACGACTGACCAGATGAGCAACGAGGGGACCGTCCCGGCGGGGACCGGCGACGTGGTCCTGGAGGTCAGCGACCTCAGCGTCACCTTCCCCTCCGACGACGGGCCGCTGCCCGCCGTGCGCGAGGTGTCCTACGTCCTGCGCCGGGGCGAGGCGCTGGGGATCGTGGGCGAGTCCGGATCGGGCAAGTCCGTGACCTCGATGGCGATCATGGGGCTGCTGCCCAGGAACGCCCGCGTCGAGGGCTCGGCCAAGGTGCTGGGCCAGGAGGTCATCGGCCTCAAGGACGCGCAGATCAGCAAGGTCCGCGGCAACAAGATCGCGATGATCTTCCAGGACCCGCTGACCTCGCTGAACCCCGTCTACACCGTCGGCTACCAGATCGCCGAGGCCGTCCTGGCCCACCGCAAGGTGGGCAAGAAGGCGGCGATGGCACGGGCACTGGAGCTGCTGGAGCTGGTGGGCATCCCCAGTCCGGAGCAGCGGATCAAGCAGTACCCGCACGAGCTGTCGGGCGGCATGCGCCAGCGCGTGGTGATCGCCATCGCGATGGCCAACGAGCCGGACGTCATCATCGCCGACGAGCCGACCACGGCCCTGGACGTGACCGTCCAGGCCCAGGTCCTGGAGGCGCTGGAGGCGGCCCGCAAGGAGACCGGCGCCGCCCTGGTGCTGATCACCCACGACCTCGGCGTGGTGGCCGGGCACGTCGACAGGATCGGCGTGATGTACGGCGGCCGCCTCGTGGAGACGGGGCCCGTGGAGGAGGTCTTCTACCGTCCGCGGATGCCCTACGCCCTCGGCCTGCTGGGGTCGCTGCCCCGCCTGGACGAGGAGCGCCACGAGCGGCTCACCCCCATCGTGGGCACCCCGCCCTCCCTGCTCTCCCTGCCCACCGGGTGCGCGTTCTCGCCGCGCTGTCCGATGGCCCGGGACCTGTGCCGTGAACAGGAGCCCCGCCTGCTCGCGGTCGGCGGGGACGGGGAGCGGGTGCGCGTGCCGGTGACGGACACCTCCGCGCACACGGCGGCCTGCCACTTCAGCGAGGAGCTGGGGGGCGCCGTGCCCACCGACCTGTTCCGGGGGACGGCGGTGGAGGCCGACACCGTCACGAAGGTGCGGGAGGCCGAGGAGCAGGCCAGGGAGGCGCGCGCCGAGATCGGCGCGGAGATCGCCGCCCCCGCGGACGGGGAACGCCGCGAGGCCATCCTGACCGTCACGGACCTGGTCAAGAACTTCCCCATCCGCTCCAAGGGCCTCCTGCGGCGCAGGATCGGCGAGGTGCAGGCGGTCTCCGGGATCTCCCTGGAACTGCACGAGCACGAGACCCTCGCCCTGGTCGGCGAGTCCGGGTGCGGCAAGTCCACCACCGCCCGCCTCATGCTCCAGCTGATCAAGCAGACCTCGGGCGAGGTCAGCTACATGGGGCAGCCGCTGCACACGCTGTCCCCGCGGCAGATGCGGCCGCTGCGCCGCGACCTCCAGCTGGTCTTCCAGGACCCGTTCGCCTCCCTGGACCCGCGCATGACGGTCTCGGACATCGTCGCCGAGCCGCTGCGGATCCACGGCCAGGGCAACGGCACCGCCAAGAAGCGGGTCAGGGAGCTGCTGGACCTGGTGGGGCTCAACGCCGAGCACGGCTCGCGCTACCCGCACGAGTTCTCGGGCGGCCAGCGCCAGCGCATCGGCATCGCCCGCGCGCTGGCGCTCAACCCCAAGGTCCTCATCCTGGACGAGCCGGTCTCGGCCCTGGACGTGTCCATCCAGGCGGGCGTGATCAACCTGCTGGAGGACCTCCAGGACGACCTGGGCCTGTCGTACCTGTTCGTCTCGCACGACCTGTCGGTGGTCAAGCACATCGCCGACCGGGTGGCCGTGATGTACCTCGGCAAGATCGTGGAGACGGGGACGACGGAGGAGCTGTTCGGGGCGCCCTCGCACCCGTACACGCAGGCGCTGATCTCGGCGATCCCCCTGCCGGACCCGGTCAAGGAGCGGACCCGGGAGCGGATCGTCGTCACCGGCGACGTGCCCAGCCCGGCCGACCCGCCGTCGGGCTGCCGGTTCCGGACCCGGTGCCCGAAGTTCGCGAACGAGCTGTCGGAGAGCGAGCGCGCCAAGTGCGTGGAGGAGCCCCCGGAACTGATGGACCGGGGGGCGGGCCACCTGGACGCCTGCCACTACTCCCGGGCCATGGACCTGTTCTGACCGGGGTGCCGCCCGGATGATCCGGGCGCGGCGGCCGTGGGGGGGGGGGGGGGGGGGGGGGGGGGGGGGCAAAAAAGAGAA
>NZ_CBDRFA010000092.1:0-31008 GCF_965343085.1 Nocardiopsis synnemataformans
CGGGCGTTGACCGCCCTCCGGTAACCGCTCCCGCCTTTGGTGCCAACGCCGCCATCGCCGCCACCCGTGGCTTGGGCGTTGAGCGCAGCCCCAGACACCCGCTCGCCGTTGCTGCCAAGCCGCCGCAGGAACAGCAGCACCCCGCACCCCGCACCCCGCACCCCAGCCACCGACCGCCAGCCGCCAACCACCGGCCACCGGCCACCGGCCACCGGCCACCGACCGATGACCACCTGTCTCATGCCCGTGAACGCTCCGGCGTGCTCTCGTCAACGACCTAGTAGCCGTTCTCCTCGCACCAGTCCGCTATCAGCGACACCGCCTCCTGCGGCTGGTCATAGTTGTCGTTGTAGATCTGGAGCACCTCGTCGTCGACCGCGGGCGCCGCCGCCACCGCCATCAGCGTGAGCCGCTCCCCGCTCTCCGCGATCTGGACGGCGCCGTCCTCCCGGGCCTGGGCCGCTTCGACGGCTCTGCCGCAGACATCGGCGGTGGCGTCCTCCCCGGAACCGGTCGCGGCGGACGCCGAGGGCGAGTGGGACGGGGAGGGAGACGAGGACGGTGTCACCGCCTCTGCGGCGGAGGGGGACGGGGAAGGGGAAGGAGCGGCGCCGTCGTCAGCGCCTCCATCGGCACCCGCGCACGCCGTCACCGCCGCGAGCAGGAGGACCGCGGTAAGAAATCGCACCATCACGCACCTTCAGGGTCGGAGGACCGCCCGGGCACGGCCCACGGAAGGCCGTGACCGTGCGCGTCGGGACGGCCACAGGATCGGGACAACACTAGGCCTGCCATGCGGTCGGCGCATCCCCTGACCGGTTCTGGCCAGGGTCCGTGCCGCGCGCCCGGCAGGGAGGTGGGACAGCCGTGTTGCGGCCCGCCCCAAACGACATCGGCCAGGCCACAGCCGTCCGGCCCGGCCATAGCGCGGACCACCGTGGACCTGCGGGCGCACCGGTTCCACCAGCGCCGTCGGCGGGCACTCCGCACCCGGTCCCGGCCACGCTGTGCACGGGCGTGTTTGCGGACGCCCCCAAAGCCCTTCCGCGACGTCCGGTCCCGGCCCCCGCGGAACCGGCGCGCACCGCGTCCGCGTTGGGCGGGCGACACCAGCGCACCGGCCGCCAGCGCGCCGCGGCGCACACGACGCCTCCCGGAAGGAAGCCATGGTCCTCAAACGCCTGCTCGCCGCCTTCGGTGCCGACGGACCCACCGTAGACACCGTCCTGCCGCACCCCCACACCCGGCCCGGAGACCTGTTGGAGGGCAGCGTCGAGCTCACGGGCGGCGGAAGCCGCACCGACATCGCCGAGATCGTCCTCGTGCTGGTCGTCCAGACCGAGGACGAGGAGGGGGAGGCCACCGGCGGCGCGGAGTGCACCCGCGTCCCCGTGGCGGCGGGCGTGAGCCTGGACGCCGGGGAGCACCTGTCGATCCCCTTCAGCCACCCGGTCCCCTGGCAGGCGCCCGTCACCGAGGCCGGGGGTTCGTCGCTGCCAGGTGTCTCCGCGGGGCTGCGCACCGAGGTGGTCGTCGACGGGGCCGCCGACAAGGGCGACCTCGACCGCGTCCACATCCATCCGCTACCGGTCCAGGAGCGCGTGCTGGAGGCGATGCTGCGGCTGGGGGCCGTGTTCGCGGGGGTGCGGGTGGAGGGCGGGCCGCCGATCGGACTCCACGAGGAGGCCACGTTCCTCCAGACCCTGGTGTTCCACCCCGCCGAGCACCACGCGCACGAGGTCGGCGAGGTGGAGGTCCTCTTCGCCGCCGACCCGGCGGGCGTCGCGGTGGGCTTCGCCTTCGACCGTCACGCCGAGGAGTTCTCGGAGGGCGGCGCCCCCAGCTGGTTCCGGGCCGAGCACTCCGACGCCGACCACACCGACTGGACGCGGGCGGTGGACGAGTGGATCGGGCAGGCGCTGTACCGGCGCCGCGGGTTCTCCGGCCACCCCGGGCACGAGGGGGAGTACGGGGAGCAGGAGGGCGGCGGCATGCTCGGCACCGTCGGCGGGGTCGCGCTCGGTGTCGCGGGCGGCCTCGCGGCGGGCTACGTGGCGGCCGAGGTCGTGGACGAGCTCGGCGACGCGTTCGAGGACGACGAGGACGAGCCCGAGGAGGCGGAAGAAGTGGAGGAAGTCGAGTAGGGACCGGAGGAGGAGTGACTCGCCGGGCCCTGCGCCACCGCGTGGGGGACCGTTTCGAGGCCGGGGTCCGACCTCCGGCTCCCGGCCTGGCGCACGCCCCACTCCGCGCACACCCCACTCCGCGTGTGCCGGGCGCCGCCGTGCTGGCGGTGCCCGGCACACGGGCGGGTCGGTCCTACTCGGAGCCCCCCGCGTCGTTCCGCTCGGCTTCCTCGCGCTGGCGGCGGTGGTACTCCTCCATCGCCCGGGGAGTGTTCAGCGGAGAGGGGACCCAGGCCACCTCGGTGTCGACCTCACCGCGCTGGATGCGGCGCTCCTCCTCGGTGAGATACTCCTCGGGGATGTCGAACTCACCGTCACGGGCGCCCAGGACGAAGGCCTCCCACTCGGCGGGGGTGAAGAACAGGGTGCCCTTCTCGGGGGACTTGCCGTCGCGCACCGCGCGGAAGCCGTCGTCGAAGGTGGCGACCTCGACCACGGCCTCGGACTCCTCCTTGGACAGGGAGGACCGCATCCAGACCGCGTCGGTGGTGTCGTGCCACTTCTCGTTGCCCATGGCCTCGGGCGGGAGCTCCCGCTCGGTCTCGGTCCGCTCGCTCATCGCACTTCCTCATTCCCAACAACCGGCGTCGGCCGGGGTCCCCGGGCCGACGGGACAGGCCGCGGCACTGTCCCACCGCCCGACCCTAGCGTGTGCCGGAGGGGCTCAGGAGCGCCTTCCGCTCTCCTCGCCCACGTCGGGGCCGTCCAGCGGCGAGGGGGTCTCGTCCAGCTCGGAGGGCGTCTCGTCGAGTTCGGAGATCTGGTCGTCGTCCAGGTCGGCGTAGGGGTCGTCGCGCCTCTTGCGCCGGTCGTTGAGGAAGGCGAACAGCTCGGCCACCTCGAAGAGGACGATGAGCGGAACGGCCAGGGCGAGCATGGAGATCGGCTCGGCCGGGGTGATGACGGCCGCGATCACGAACACCGTGAAGATGATGACGCGGCGCCACTTGGCGATGGCCTCGTGCGGCAGGATCCCGAGGATGTTGAGCAGTGCCACCAGCAGCGGCAGCACGAAGCCGAGGCCGAACATGCCCATCATGATGAGCATGTAGTTGAGGTACTCGCTGATGGTGAGGAAGGGATCGGCGTCCTCGGGCAGGAACCCGAAGAGCATCGTCAGCGCGTACGAGGTGATGTAGTACGCCAGGATCGCGCCCCCGACGAACAGGACCGCGGCCAGCGGCGCGAAGACGTAGGCGTAGCGCTTCTCGCGCCCGTGCAGGGCCGGGGCGACGAAGGCCCACAGCTGGTACAGCCAGAACGGCGCGGAGACGAGGGCGCCGACGAAGAGCCAGATCTTCATCGAGACGAAGAAGGCATCGAAGGGTCCGGTGACGATGAGGGAGCAGTCGTCGGGACCGTTCACCTGGGACACCGGCAGGGAGCAGTAGGGCTCCACCAGGAAGTCCCACACCCAGGCGTCGGTCAGGACGCCGACCACCGCGCCCAGGGCGAGGGCGATCATCGCCTTCACCAGGCGGTTGCGCAGCTCGCGCAGGTGGTCCATGAGCGGCATCCGGGCCTCGGGGTTGGTGGCCCGGCTTCGTGCCCTCATCGTGCGGTCACTCTCTCGTCGTCTCCTGCGGCCCCGTGCCGGTCGGCGTCAGGGCCCTGGACTCCGGGGCGGGCGGAGCTGGCGCGCGTCGCTCCGCGGCCTCCGGGAACCTAGTTGCCGTAGGTGCGGTGCGTGGTCTCACCGGACTCGTCGACGATGCGCTGGCCGGGGGGCAGCTGCGGATAGCCCTGCTGCTGGGGCTGCTGAGGCTGCTGCGGGTAACCCTGCTGCTGGGGCTGACCGGGCGCGTTCTGCTGGGAGGCCTGCTGGTCGTGAGCCTGGGCGCGGGTGTCCGCGTTCTCCTCGGACTCGTTGTTGTCGTCGACCATGCCCTTGGTCTCGGCCTTGAGGATGCGCGCGCTGCGCCCCAGGGAGCGGGCCAGGTCCGGGAGCTTCTTGGCTCCGAAGAGCAGGATCGCCAGAACGATGAGGATGGCGATGGTAGGTCCGTTGAACGGTCCCATGGTTCTACCTCTCTGTGGGGCGCGACCAAGCGCCTTCGATGGTACGCGCATTCGGACGCGGGGCCGTCACGGCCCCGCACCGCCGCGGCCGACGCGCTCACGCAGGTCAGCGCTGCTCGCCCGGTACTCGTCCGACGCCCGTGCCACCGCTCGGGACAGTACCCCCGCCGCGCGACGTGCGCGCAGCGCGAGGGCGCCGATGGCGACGAGTCCGGCCGCGACCACACCGAACAGGACAGCGAGGACGATCACGCTGCAACCTTATCCCTTCCGACCCGAACTGTCCCCTGACCCGGGGTGAACGTCTGGGCCTCACTCGGGCGACGAAGTGGTCTCGACCAATTTCGCGGAGGTTTGGGGCGTCCGGTAGTGCTCCAGCGCACGGCGGGCCTCGGCCCGGGCCTCCTCGGCGAGCGCCACGGGAGACACCACGCGCCCCTGCTGTCCCAGGCGCAACGCCAGCCGCACCACCCAGGCCGGGGCGGGGGTGCGCAGGGTGGCGCGGACCCCTCCCCCGGGCAGCTCGGCCACCGACTCGCACACGTAGTCCTCGGTCACCCAGCGGGCCGCGGGCTCCAGGTCCAGGACGACCTGGGCGTCGCGCTCCGAGCGCTGGAGGACGCCCCCGGACAGGTCGCGGCGGCCCACCCCCGCGGGCACCTCGGCGGCGAAGGGCAGCACGGTCAGTTCCAGGACCCGGTCCAGGCGGAACAGGCGCACGTCCCGGCGCAGGTGGCAGTAGCCCTCCAGGAAGGGATAGCCGTCCTGGACCACCAGGCCCATCGGGTCCACGTCGCGCTCGGTGACCTGGTCCAGGTAGCCCGACAGGTAGCGCAGGTGCAGGCGCTGGCCCGCCTCCAGGGCGTCGGCGCAGCGGCGCTGGGTCTGGGCGACCTGCGCGTCGCCCTCCAGGCGCACCTGGACCGAGTCGGCCAGCGAGCCCAGGGCTGCCCCCGCGGCGGCGCGCAGCTTCTCGCCCACCCGCTTGAGGGCGCCGGTCTCCAGGCCCCCGGTCTCGGGCAGCGCCTCCAGCAGGGACAGGCCCACCACCAGGCTGGCCGCCTCGTCGGCGGTCAGGCGCAACGGCTGGGCGAGGGTGTCGGCGTTGGCGATGATGATCTCGCCGGTCTCCTTGGCCGCGTCGAGGTCGACGTCGATGAGGTCGCCGGGGGTGTAACCGGGCAGGCCGCACATCCACAGCAGGCTGAGGTCGGCGACCACCTGCTTCTCGCTGAGCCCGAAGTGGCTGGCCACCTCGGGCACGCGCACGTCGCGGCCCAGCGCGTAGGGGACGAGCATCAGCAGGCGGCGCAGCTGGTCGGCGGAGCGGGGTCCCCGGGCGGGGGCCTCGGCCTCCTCGGCGGAACCGGGGCCGTCGCCGGCCTCGGCGGCGGGGACGGTCTCGGCGGTGGCCCTCAGGTGCGAGGCCATGGCCTCGCGGGCACCGACGGGTTCGACGACGACCGCGTTGGAGCCGAAGTAGGCCACGCGCCGCACCAGGTCGGGGGTGTCGGTGTAGGGCAGGGTGAGCGTGTCCCAGCCGACGCCGGAGCTGTCGCGCTCGCCGGGCACCACGCGCAGGGCGCTGCGGCGCAGGGCGTGCGCGGAGTCGGTGCGCACCCGCAGGACGGCGGTGCGCTCGGACTCGGCGCTGTGGCCCGCGACCACCGAGCGCAGGTCCACGCCCTCGGGGACGACGATGTCGGGGCCGCCGCGCAGGACGGTCACCTCACCGCGGATGCGGCCCAGGCGGAAGACGCGGCGGGCGTCGCGCAGGCGGTCGTGGCCGACCACGTACCAGTGGCCGCGCAGGTTGACGATGCCCCAGGGTTCGATCTCACGGGTCTCGGCCTCGGTCTGGCCGGGCTTGCGGTAGGCGAAGGAGACGGGGCGCCGGTCGCGCACGGCCTGCCAGACGGGGCCGAAGGAGGGCTCGTCGGTGCGCATGGCGGGCGTGAGGCCGGGGGCGGCCTCACTGTCGACGGGGACCCCGGCGGAGCGCAGCTTGAACAGGGCGTTGGCTGCGGCCTCACCGAGGGAGGCGTGCCGCCAGGCGCGGGCGGCCAGGCCCAGCACGAGGGCCTCGTCGGGCA
The DNA here is from genome assembly GCF_965343085.1 of Nocardiopsis synnemataformans. Classification (NCBI taxonomy): domain Bacteria; kingdom Bacillati; phylum Actinomycetota; class Actinomycetes; order Streptosporangiales; family Nocardiopsidaceae; genus Nocardiopsis; species Nocardiopsis synnemataformans. Next base: position 6,299 of record NZ_CBDRFA010000092.1, read on the forward strand.
GGAGCTCGATCTCGGGCAGCTCGTAGTCGGAGCGCGAGATGCGGTAGCCCTCCTCGCCGCTGATGGCGTCGCCGGTGCCCACCTGGATGGGGATGCCGCTGTCGCGCAGTTCGCGCTTGTCACGCTCGAACATGCGCTTGAAGGCCGACTCGGTCTCGGCCTCGGCGTAGCCGTGCACCGTCTTCCTGATCTCCTGAGCGGTCAGGTGGCGGCGCGTGGACAACAGACAGATGACCAGGTTCAGCTGTCGTTCCGTCTTCCTGCGCGACATCGTCCGCACCCTTCTCGCCCGTGGTGGATGGACCGGCGGCGGCGGACGCTGGCGCGTCGCCCCGACACCGGTTCAGCAACGACGGTACCGTGCTTCCCATGATCCGGTGGCGCCGTGGTGAAGTCCGTCAGATCCTCCCCTCCTGGCCGGGGGTCGTGCTGTGCGCGGTGGCGCTGGAGCCCGTCGGCGAAGCGGACCGCAGAGGCCGCGAGGCCGCGGGATCGGACGGGGAGGTGACGTGCCGCGCGCTGGCCTACACCGACCTGGTGGGCTCGCCCGAGACGGGCGACACCGTGCTGCTCAACACCGGCGCCCTGGACCTAGGGCTGGGGACTGGCGGGTACGCGCTGGTGGTGGCCGTGCCCGACCGGCTGCCCGCCGACCCGCAGGGGCCCGGCCACCTGGTCAAGGCCCGTTACACGCCGTTGCAGGCGACCGTTCTGGGCGCCGACGAGCAGGGCTCGCCCCACCACGAGGCGCTGCGCTCGGCCGAGGGCGTGGACGGCATGCCGGTGGTGGTGGCCGACCTGCACTCGGCACTGCCCGCCGTGGTGGCGGGGGTGCGCGCGCACCGTCCCGGGGCGCGGATCGTCCACGTGATGCTGGACGGGGGCGCGCTGCCCGCGGCGTTCTCGCGGCTGGTGGGCGCGCTGCGGGAGGAGGGGCTGCTGGCGGGGTGCGTGACCACGGGGCAGTCCTTCGGCGGCGACCTGGAGGCGGTGACCGTGCACTCGGGGCTGCTGGCGGCCCGGCACGTGCTGGGCGCGGACATGGCGGTGGTGTGCCAGGGGCCGGGCAACCTGGGCACCGGGACCCCGTGGGGGTTCTCGGGCGTCTCGTGCGGTGAGGCGGTGAACGCGGCGGCGGTGCTGGGCGGGCGTCCTGTGGCGTCGCTGCGGGTGAGCGAGGCCGACGCGCGCGAGCGGCACCGGGGGGTGTCGCACCACAGCCTGACCGCCTACGGGCGGGTGGCGCTGGCGCGGGCGGAGGTGGTGGTGCCGCTGCTGCCGGGGGTGTTCGGCGAGCGCGTGCGCGTCCAGGCCGGGGCGCTGCGCGAGCGGCACACCCTGGTGGAGGTGGGTGTGGACGGGCTGGAGGAGGCGGTGCGGACGCTTCCGGTGAAGGTGTCGACGATGGGCCGGGGTCTGGAGGAGGACCGCGCGGCCTTCCTGAGCGCCGCGGCGGCGGGCCGTCACGCGGCCGCGCTGCTGTAGAACCCGGGACGGGGATCGCGGGCGGGTTGTCCACAGGTTCCAGAGCGCTCTGGTCCGGGATGGGGCCGGGCTTCTACCCTGATAAAGGGGGCGCTCGCGCCTTGCCCGCCTCGCGCTGCCCCGCCTCCGGCGCACCCCCGCTCCGGGTTGCGAGTTCCAGGACGCAAGTTCCAGGATGCGGGTCCCGGGGCGGGTTTCCGGGCTCCGGGTCGGGTTCCGACGTCGCCTCAGCGCTGGACGGCCTACGACGCGTCCCGTCCGAGACTCCGGGCTCCCGCCCGCCTCAGCGCTGGTCGGCCGGGCTGGGGTCACCCGTCACGATCCCGGGCGCGGGGTTCGCGCCGCCCCCCGCCTGGGCTTCGGGAGCCCGGGTCTTCGAGGCCTGCTCCGAGGCCCGCGCCTCGGGGACCTCCGCCCCGGCCGCCTCCGATGTCCCCGACGCCCCTGCCACATCCGCCTCCGAAGTCCCCTCCTCCGAGGCCTCCGACCGCGCGCCTCCCGCCCCCGGGCTCCGGGGTTCCGGGGCCCGTGCCCCCGGCGCCGTCCGGGCCGCGGGCACGGCCCTGTTCGGCTCGCTCGGCGCCTGGCCGGGCAGGGGCGCCCGCCGGGTGCCCTCCAGCATGTGCTGGGAGGGAGCCTCGAAGAAGGTCCCGGGCCGGAACATGGCCAGCGAGGTCGGCCGGGCGCGCACCCCCTCGTCCACCCGCAGCACCTCGGGCACGAACACGGACCCGTCCCCGCAGGTGATCCCCCACTCCCGTCCCCGGCCGGTCGCGACCACCTGCCCGGGGGCCCCGCCGGGGACCCCGCCGACCAGGCGTCCCGAGCACAGCGTGATCCGGGCGCTGCCGAACATCGCGAACGCCCCCGGGTAGGGCTCGGCCAGCGCGCGCACCATCCGGTCCACGTCGCTTCCGGAGGCGGTGAGGTCGAGGTGGCCGTCGCTGGGGCGTCGGCGCGGCCACACCGACGCGTGGCCGCTCTGCGGCCGCCGGGGCGCGGTGCCCTCCAGCAGGCCCTCCACATGGCGCACGAGCAGGTCCGCCTGTAGGTGCCCCACGCGTTCGTACAGACCGGCGGCGGTGGCGTCCGGGGCCACGTCGAACCAGGCCTGGTCGACGATGTCGCCGCTGTGCTCCTCCCCGTCGAGGTGGAAGAGGGTGACGGCGCTGGAGCGCATGTCGCGCAGGATCGTCCACGGAATGGGCGCCCGGCCGCGGCCGACGGGCAGCGGCGCCGGGTGCAGTCCGACCCCGCCCAGCGCCAGGGAGGACAGGACCTCCCCCGGGACGGCCCCCGACCAGCCCGCGACGACCATCAGGTCGATGCCGCGGGCGGTGAGGGCCTCGCGCACCTCGCCCGAGTCGAGGTCGGCGCGCAGGTGCGGCACACCGAGCCGACCGGCGAGGGCGCCGTAGTCGAGGTAGCCGGAGCAGTGGGCGAACTCGGCCGGATGGGACACCACCAGGCTCGGCGGGAAGCCTTGGGCGCACAGCTCCTCCAGTGCCGGAACACCGAGGCCCAGCCCGGAGACGTAGCAGTAGCGCCGACGGTCTGACATGAGCTTCCCCCTCGCCCGTCCACCGATGGATTCGACTCTACGCACCGGTCGCGGAACGGTAGTGGAACGCGGTACCCGGGCGTGTCCGCCCGGGCACCACCCGCGCCGGGCGCGCGGACGCCCCCGCGGGTTCCTCCCCGCGGGGGCGTCCGGCTGTCCGGCTGTCCGGGTGTTCACGCGTGTACGCGCTCGGGTCCGCCGGGGACCGCTCCCCGGCCTCGGGCGTACACGGACGTGCCGGGGTCTACTCCCCGCCCTCGGCGCCCTCCTCCGGCGCGGGGGACTCCTCCGGCGCGGCCTCCTCGCCACCGGTGCCCTCGCCCTCGGCGGGCTCGGCGGGCGGCGGGTTGTCGTAGGCGCCCAGGACGTCGATGACGAAGACCAGCGTCCCGGCGGGGGCTCCCCCGGTCTCCTCCGCGGTCTCGCCGTAGGCCATGTCACCGGGCACGACCAGCATCAGGCGGCTGCCGACCGGCTGGCCGACGATACCCTCGTCCCAGCCCTGGATGACCGCGCCCGCGCCGATCGTGGTGTCGAAGGGATCGCCGCCGCGGCTCCAGGTGGAGTCGAACACCGGGTGCTCGCCGTTCTCGTCGGCCTCCCAGCGCACACCGCTGTACTGGACGATGACCTGCTGGCCCTCCTCGACCTCGGCGCCGTCGCCCTCGATGAGCGGGACGACCTCCAGGTCCTCGGGGGGGTCGGTGTCGGGGATCTCGATGGTGGGCTCGCTGTGGCCCTCCTGGGTCACCGTGGGCAGGCCGTCGCCGCCGTCGGTGACCTGCTCACCCTCCACGACCGAGCCCTTGTTGAAGCGGTCCATCAGGTCGATGACCAGGATGCTCGCACCCTCCTGGACGGGCTGGCCCGACATCTCGGCCTGCTGGCGCTCCTGCTCGGTGAGCGGCGGGAAGACGTACACGGCCCGGCTGCCGACCGGCTGGCTGACCAGTACGTCGCTGATCTCCTCGGGCATCTGCTCCATGCGGATGAGGTCCGGGGCGCCGGTCTCGTAGCTGGACTGCCCCTCGACGGGCGTGCCCTCGCCGGGACCGGTCCACTGGTACTGGACGACGTTGGCGATCAGGAGGTCGTCCGCGCGCACCAGCTCGTTCTCGCCCGGGCCCTCCTCGACGACGCCCGAGAGCTGCTCGGTCGGTGGCTCCTCGTCGGGGAAGGCGACCTCCGGTTCCTCACCGACCTCGCCGGTGACTTCGGGAAGCCGCGGGTCGAGCTGGTCCTCCCCCATACGCATGAAGGCGGGAGTACGCCACTCTTCGGGGATGTTTCCGCAGCTTGAGACCGCCAGGGCGATCGCGGTCAGCGGCACCGCGAGGGCGGCAGCACGTCGGTGCATGGGTCACAACCTCTGATTTCCGGCTTGGGACAGAGTCACACTACCGAAAAGAAGGACCGTAACCACCGTTCCTGAACAGTGATCAGAAATGACCCTGGGGATCACGCTGGCACTGCACCCATCCCGAACGGTTCTGGATGGGCTGGGTCGCCGCGTTCCTGCCGCGTCCGGCCACGCGCATCGCGTGCACGCTCCGTGACGGGTGGGCGGTTTCCCTCGCGCCCAGAGCTATCCGGTGTGGCCTGGGCGGTCCGATGCCCCGCACCATCACTCCGGTGGTGTGGGGGCGGTGCCGTCCGTCGCCGGACCGGGTGGCCCTGGGCGCGCCTGCCGACCGCGATGCTGGCCGCATCGTGCCGGGAGACCTTCCTACGTGTGGTGGTGAGGGGTTTTTGCCAGTGCTGGGCACCCCACCGGGATGTGTACGCCGGGTCCACGGCCATGACCGAGACCCCCAGGGTGTGGGCCATCGACACCAACCGGGACCGCAACCGAGCGGTGGGAAAACCACTGATCAACTGCCGGAACTTCTTGCGGCGGCCGTGCTTCTCCCGGGTCTTCTCGCGGGCGAAGTCCAGATCCTCGACGGCGATCGCTTGCACGCCGCTTACGGTGGCCCAGCGCAGCAGCCGGGACAGAGCATGGCGCACCTGCGCGTCCCGGTGCTGGGAGTTCCCGGACAGGTCGAAGGCGAACCGGCGCGGGTCACCAACCGGGTTGCCATGCACATCGAGCCGCCAGGCGGCCAGGTGGTCGGCGTTGGCGTCCACCCCCACCACCCCGCGGGCCAGCGCCGTCTCCCACGGCACCTGCGGGACAGGAGCGGGCGTCCAAGACGCGGTCACATACCATCGGCCCTGGTGAGGACCCCGGCCGGTGTCCAGGTGGATGCGGTAGGCCACCGCCCCGTCGGCTTCGACCCGGTCGGCCCACTCGGTGCCCCGGTGGGCGAAGGCCACCCGGCAGGAGAGCACGTACCTACCGTGCGGGGCGTTGGCCAGGTGCGCCAGTGGGGCGGGCAGCCGGATACTGACCTGCCCCTCAGGGGTGATGCGGATGGTCTCGTTGCCGTGGCGTTTGCCGGACTCACCATCAGCCTGGAGGAAGAAGCGTGCGGCCTCCCACCGGGCCCGCCACACGGTTTCGGTCAGCTGTGCCTGGCTCAGGTGGTGGCGGGTGTTCAGCAACTGCTTGCCACCACGCACCACATGGACCCGCCCCGCCTCCCAGTCGGCCACCTCTGCCGCGTGCCGACTCTCAAGAGCGGCCAGGCGCCGGGACTTGGCGTGCCACTCCCGCCGGGAGGCGTACCCGCCCGGGACACCCTTGGTGCCCGGGGTTCCCAGGGGTTGGGAGAGCCGGTGGCGCAGGGTGTCGATCCCCGCCTGGAGGCGGTGCACGTGGACGGCCTGGCTGCGTCGGGCCAGCGCCCACTGCTCGTTCGAAGCCTTGGTGATCGCCCCCGCCCATCGAGAGGACGAGACAGGGGTCAACTCCCGTTTGCGGGCCGCCCAGGAGTCCTTGTCATGGCTGGTACCGTCCGCGCACCGGGCAGCCAGGTCCGTGGAGGCGAGCGATCCCAGATGGGCGCCCACGGCCCGCAGCACCGCCTCGTCCTCAGGAGTGAGGCCCTTGAGCCGGTCACGCACGCTCACCCCGGTCGGCGCGGGAGCCAGGAACGGGTCGACGATCGGCCGCAACCGCCGCGTGCTTGCCTGTGGCACCAGAACCCCCTCCTTTCGACCCCACCAGTTCCGGCGCTGTGTTCGAAATGACCGTAGCCAGCATCAAGGGCGCTTGTCCGGAGAATCAGCGAACTCCTCGGACGGAGTTGGAGTTTCACTGGCGGGCCATGCACAGGAGTGAGGGCACACAGCCACACACCGCTGTCCGACAGCAGCACACGATCACTCCTGTGCCCTTGTGTGTGTTTGAGAGGCCTCCCGAACCAACAGCTGACAACCCCCGGAACACCACGAACACCGGAGCCCCGCCGCGGACGGCCTTCGACCGCCGAACGGGGCTCCGGGAGCAGTGGACCGGAAGTCCTACATACCGGCGATGAGCTTCTCCACCCGCTCGTCCACCGACTTGAAGGGGTCCTTGCACAGCACCGTGCGCTGGGCCTGGTCGTTGAGCTTGAGGTGCACCCAGTCCACCGTGAAGTCGCGGCGCTGCTCCTGGGCACGTCGGATGAACTCGCCGCGCAGCCGGGCCCGCGTGGTCTGCGGCGGCACCGACTTGGCCTCGAAGATCTTCAGGTCGCCGACCACCCGCTCCATCTGGCCGCGTGCCTGGAGCAGGTAGAACAGTCCGCGGTCGCGGTGGATGTCGTGGTAGGTCAGGTCGAGCTGGGCCACCCTCGGCGAGGACAGGGACAGGTCGTGCTTGTCGCGGTAGCGCTCCAGCAGCAGGTACTTGGCCACCCAGTCGATCTCGCGCGAGACGGTCTCCAGGTTCTGGGTCTCGACCGCCTCCAGGGTGCGCTGCCACAGCTCCAGGACGCGTTTGCCGGTGGCGTCGGTGCCGTGCCGGTCGACGTAGCTCTGCACCTTGTCCAGGTACTCGCGCTGGATCTCCAGCGCGCTGGCCTCGCGCCCGTTGGCCAGGCGCACCTTGCGGCGGCCGGTCATGTCGTGGCTGACCTCGCGGATGGCCCGGATCGGGTTCTCCAGTGTGTAGTCGCGCATGACCACCCCGGCCTCGATCATGCGCAGCACCAGGTCGGTGGAGCCCAGCTTGAGCAGGGTGGTGGTCTCGCTCATGTTGGAGTCGCCGACGATGACGTGCAGGCGCCGGAAGCGCTCGGCGTCCGCGTGCGGCTCGTCCCGGGTGTTGATGATGGGGCGCGAGCGCGTGGTGGCCGAGGAGACGCCCTCCCAGATGTGCTCGGCGCGCTGGCTGACGCAGAACAGGGCTCCGCGGGGGGTCTGGAGCACCTTTCCGGCGCCGCAGATGATCTGGCGGGTGACCAGGAAGGGGATGAGCACGTCGGCCAGGCGTCCGAACTCGCCGTGCCGCCCCACGAGGTAGTTCTCGTGGCAGCCGTAGGAGTTGCCCGCCGAGTCGGTGTTGTTCTTGAAGAGGTAGATGTCCCCGGCGATGCCCTCCTCGTGCAGGCGCTGCTCGGCGTCGACCTGCAACCCCTCCAGGATGCGCTCACCGGCCTTGTCGTGGGCCACCAGGTCCACGAGGCTGTCGCACTCGGGGGTGGCGTACTCGGGGTGGCTGCCCACGTCCAGGTACAGGCGGGCGCCGTTGCGTAGGAACACGTTGCTGCTGCGCCCCCAGGAGACCACCCTGCGGAAGAGGTAGCGGGCGACCTCGTCCGGAGACAGGCGGCGCTGTCCACGGAAGGTGCACGTGACCCCGTACTCGTTCTCCAGCCCGAAGATCCGTCGTTCCACGCGGCCTCACCAACTTCCCTCACCGGGGTGTGGACGACGGGGCCGCGCCGTCCACACCCGCCCGGCCGGTGCGGCGCCTCGGGAGCGCCGCACCGTGATCATCGTTTCCAGGTCACTCGTCGGTCCCGCCCGCGGTGGTGCTTCCGGTGCTCCCGGTGGTTCCGGTGTCTCCGGTGGCGCCGCCGGACGCGGTGCCGCCGACCGCCCTGCCCTCCTCGATGAGGTCGGTCAGGCGCTGGCCGTGGACGCGGCGGAACTTGCGGTGCTCCCTGGACCGCTCCAGGACCGCGACCTCCAGGTTGGTGGCCTCCAGTTCGCGCTCCTCGCCGTTCTCCCTGGCCAGGGCGTGGGTGGCCGCGTTGAGGGCGGCGCTGAGGGGGGCCTCGGCGGCGAAGCGGTCCTTGAGCACGCCGGAGACGTGCTCGGAGGAGCCGCCCACGGCCACGAAGCCCTGCTCGTCCACGATGGAGCCGTCGAAGGTGATGCGGTAGATCTCGTCCTCGGCGGAGGTGTCGCCGACCTCGGCGACGACGATCTCCACCTCCCAGGGCTTGAGGCTCTCGCTGAAGACGGTGCCCAGGGTCTGGGCGTAGATGTTGGCGAGCTGGCGCCCGCTGACGTCGCGGCGGTCGTACTGGTACCCGCGCACGTCGGCGAAGCGCACGCCCATCAGGCGCAGGTTCTCGAACTCGGGGTAGCGGCCGACGGCGGCGAAGCCGATCCGGTCGTAGAGCTCGCTGATCTTGTGCAGGGTGCGGGACATGTTGTCCGCCACCAGGAGGATCCCACCCTCGTACTGCAGGACGACGGCGCTGCGGCCGCGCGCGATGCCCTTGCGCGCGTAGTCCGCCTTGTCCTTCATCTGCTGTTCGGGGGCGACGTAGAACGGCATCGACACCGCGGATCGTTTCCTTACCTAGTCGGGAGATGTCTGGTGTGGGACGGGACCGGTTCAGCCCAGCGTGGCCGTGGGGCCGTCGGGGTCGGCCGCGCGTCCCTGGACCACCTCGGTCGCCAGGCGGGCGACGTCCTCGGCGGGCAGACGGCGGTGGCCGTCCGCGGTGACGACGTCGACGAGGGGGAAGATCTTGCGGTGCAGGTCGGGGCCGCCGGTGGCGGAGTCGTCGTCGGCGGCGTCGTAGAGGGCCTCCAGGGCGACCCTGGCGGCGCCGGTCTGGTCGAGGTCCTCGCGGTAGAGCTTCTTGATCGAGCCCCTGGCGAAGACCGAGCCGGAGCCGATGGAGTGGTAGCGCTGCTCCTCGTAGCGGCCGCCGGTGGCGTCGTAGCTGAACACGCGGCCCTGTCCGGTGTTCTCGTCGTAGCCGACCAGCAGCGGGACGACGACGAAGCCCTGCATGGCCAGGCCGAGGTTGCCGCGGACCATCTGCGCGAGCTTGTTGGCCTTACCCTCGAGGGAGAGCGAGCGGCCCTCCATCTTCTCGTAGTGCTCCAGTTCGACCTGGTAGAGGCGGGCCAGCTCGATGCCGAACCCCGCCGAACCCGCGATGGCCACGGCGGAGAACTCGTCGGTGCGGAAGACCTTCTCCATGTCGCGGTTGGCGATGACGTTGCCCTGCGTGGCCCTGCGGTCGCCCGCCAGGAGCACACCGCCGGGGAAGGTCAGTGCGACGATGGTCGTGGCGTCGGGGGTGAGGTGCTCGGTCCCTCCGCCCGGGGGCAGCTTGTGTCCTGGCAGCATCTCGGGGCGGACCGAACTGAGAAACTCGGTGAAGGACGAGGTTCCCGCACTCATGAAAGCGGCGGGCAACCGTCCGCCCTCGAACCCTTCGAACACGCGACTCCCTCCACGCGCGCCCCACCCCGGCATGGGGGCGGGTGGGGCGCCTGTTGTCCTTGTTGTCTGCGGTCAGGCTGTGCGCCGACCGTTGGAACTGACCCTAGTCCTGCGCGCGACGGGGCTGACGGCGCTGGAGTGCGCTGTCAGCGAACCGCCGCGGGGCGGCTACTGGCCGCCCTTCTGCACGAACTGTCGGACGAAGTCCTCGGCGTTGCTCTCCAGCACGTCGTCGATCTCGTCGAGGATGTCGTCGACGTCCTCGTCCAGTTGGTCGTTGCGCTCCTGAACGTCCGCCGAGGCCTCGGTCTCCTCGACCTCCTCGTCACGGCGTGAGGCGTGCTTCTGGCCGCCCGTGTCCTTCGTCGCCATAGCCGGTTACCTCCCGTTCGGGCTCCCCGTTCGGGGCTCTTGCCCTTATCTTGGCCCAACACCGGGCGCCTCAACCCCCTTCCCGGGGCCCGATACTCGCTAGTTACCTCGGATCGTCCCATGTGCGCGCCCACGTGCTCGTACGCGTGTGCGCCGCGCCCCGGGCGTGTCACGGCCGACGCCGCGCGGGTTCGGCGGGGCCGCCGGGCCGCCGCTTCCCCCGGACCGCGCCGGGTACCCGGGGAGCCCACGTCGGCCCCTTCCAGCCCGCACTGCCCGCGGTGGCCCGAACCAACCCACGCCGCGCCGCCCGCACCGCCCGCGCTGGGCCGCCACAGGTACGGCTGTTCGCCCTGCGCACGGGAGTTACCCGCGGGTCACCGCCCTGACCTTCGGGGTTACTCCTACGTGTCCACATGGTCACGGATGGCACCCGGTTCCGGTGACCGCATCCGGCCACGCAACACCTCTTGCCAGAATTCCATTTCCGTGTCGCGGAAGCGATAACGACAGAGAAGCACAAGGTCAGACACATCATCACCATGCGTCACATATTGCAATTCATTCGATCATCCGATGACCCTTCCATCCCTGGAAGGGCGGACTCCGATGCCCGCTCTTCCGCTATCCAGGTTGTGCACTTATGGTGTGTGTTCGTTTACCGAGTGTCTTGGTGACAGGGCCTTCGGTAGGCACAGCGTGGGGTCGGGCCCTGGGCACGGCCCCCGCTGGGGTCCGACGTCCTCGCCGGCGGGCGTCGGGCCCCGAACCCCCGTCAGTTCCCCAAGGAGAGTAGGGATCTATGCGACCCTCCCCCGCTATCTCCGCTATCGGCACCGGCGCACTCGCGTTCGGTCTGGCGTTCTCCGTGACGCCGGGCGCCAGTGCGGCGACCGTACCGGCCGAGCCAGCGAGCGAGGCCCAGACGATGATGGAAGCGCTACAGAGAGACCTCGGCCTCACCCCGCTCGGGGCCGAGGAGCTGCTCTCGGCGCAGGAAGCCGCCATCGAGACCGACGCCGAGGCCACCGAGGCCGCGGGAGCGTCCTACGGCGGCTCCCTGTTCGACACCGAGACCCTCGAACTCACCGTGCTGGTGACCGACGCCTCGGCCGTCGACGCGGTCGAGGCCACCGGTGCCGAGGCCACCGTCGTCTCCCACGGCGCCGAGGGCCTGACCGAGGTCGTCGAAGCGCTCAACGAGACCGGCGGCCGGGAAGGGGTCGTCGGCTGGTACCCGGACGTGGAGAACGACACCGTCGTGGTCCAGGTCGCCGAGGGAGCCAGCGCCGACGGCCTCATCGAGGCCGCGGGCGTGGACCCCTCCGCCGTCCAGGTGAAGGAGACCGGTGAGACGCCGCGCCTGTTCGCCGACATCGTCGGCGGCGAGGCGTACTACATGGGCGGCGGACGCTGCTCGGTCGGGTTCGCCGTGACCGACGGCTCCGGCGCGGGCGGCTTCGTGACGGCGGGCCACTGCGGCACCGTCGGCACCGGCGCCGAGAGCTCCGACGGCAGCGGCTCCGGCACGTTCGAGGAGTCCGTCTTCCCGGGCAACGACGGCGCCTTCGTCGCGGCCACCTCCAACTGGGACGTGACCAACCTGGTCAGCCGGTACGACTCCGGCAGCCCCCAGGCCGTGTCCGGTTCCAGCCAGGCCCCGGTCGGCTCGGCGGTGTGCCGCTCCGGCTCGACCACCGGCTGGCACTGCGGGACCATCGAGGCCCGCGGCCAGACGGTGAGCTACCCGCAGGGCACGGTCCAGGACCTGACCCGGACGGACGTGTGCGCGGAGCCCGGTGACTCCGGCGGCTCGTTCATCTCCGGCTCGCAGGCCCAGGGCGTCACCTCCGGCGGCTCGGGCGACTGCACCTCCGGCGGCACGACCTACTACCAGGAGGTCACTCCCCTGCTGAGCAGCTGGGGGCTGTCCCTGGTGACCGGTTAGCGCTCCGGTAGCGCCCACGGCGCCCCCGTCCACGCAAGTGGGCGGGGGCGCCCTTGTTGTGCGGAAGCGCTTCGTGCGGGAGCGCTTCGTGCGGGAGCGCTTCGCGAGGGAGCGCTTCGCGCGGTCGCGGCCACGGCTCCTCCCCCGGGCCCGCACACGCAGGCACATCAGGCGTCCCGCAAGCCCCTCGCGTGTCCGGGTCCGGCCACGCGCGCGCCCGTCCTTCCGGCGGGGCCGGCCCTGCCGGAAGGCCCGTGCGGGCCGCCCCTGACCTTTGGAGTTACAGCCCTGTAGCCGTGGTGTTACGGATGGCACCCGGTACCGGTGTCCGCATCCGGCCAGGGAACCCTCCTTGACGCGCCCGCCCTGATTCGCTCCGTCACCGGCCGAACGCGAAAAGCGCAAGGTCGCACGCAGAGCGACTACGCGTAGCCATCGCGAAACGAAGGGTCATGGGACAATCCCGTGTCCTTCTGAATGAATCCACACCACACGGGTCTTTGCAGCGTCAAAGTGTGCACTTATGTTGGTGATCGTTTACCGGATGTCTCGGTGAATTTCGGGAATCGGATCAACTCCGATGCCCGAAAGGGGCTTTCCGCTCCTACAGGAACGCAGAGCCCCGAATCCCCCGTCTATCCCCCTTGGAGAGTAGGGACCCCCATGAGACCCTCCACCATCATCTCCGCCGTGGGCACAGGAGCCCTGGCCTTCGGCATGGCACTGTCCATGGCCCCCGGAGCCCTCGCGGCCCCCGTCCCCCAGACCCCCGTCGCCGACGACAGCGCCGCCAGCATGGCGGAAGCGCTCAAGCGCGACCTCGACCTCTCCTCGGCCGAGGCCGAGGAGCTGCTCTCGGCGCAGGAAGCCGCCATCGAGACCGACGCCGAGGCCACCGAGGCCGCGGGCGAGGCCTACGGCGGCTCCCTGTTCGACACCGAGACCCTCGAACTCACCGTGCTGGTGACCGACGCCTCGGCCGTCGACGCGGTCGAGGCCACCGGTGCCGAGGCCACCGTCGTCTCCCACGGCGCCGAGGGCCTGACCGAGGTCGTGGAGGACCTCAACAGCGCCGAGGCCCCGGAGAGCGTCCTCGGCTGGTACCCGGACGTGGAGAGCGACACCGTCGTGGTCGAGGTGCTGGAGGGCTCCGACGCCGATGTCGCCGCTCTGCTCGCCGACGCCGGCGTGGACGCCTCCTCGGTCCGGGTGGAGGAGTCCGAGGAGGCCCCGCAGGTCTACGCCGACATCATCGGCGGCCTGGCCTACTACATGGGCGGCCGCTGCTCCGTCGGCTTCCCGGCGACCAACAGCGCCGGTCAGCCCGGTTTCGTCACCGCGGGCCACTGCGGCACCGTCGGCACCGGCGTGACCATCGGCAACGGTCGCGGCACCTTCCAGAACTCGGTCTTCCCGGGCAACGACGCCGCCTTCGTCCGCGGCACCTCCAACTTCACCCTGACCAACCTGGTCTCGCGCTACAACTCCGGCGGCTACCAGTCCGTGACCGGCACCAGCCAGGCCCCGACCGGCTCGGCCGTGTGCCGCTCCGGCTCCACCACCGGCTGGCACTGCGGCACCATCCAGGCCCGCAACCAGACCGTGCGCTACCCGCAGGGCACCGTCTACTCGCTCACCCGCACCAACGTGTGCGCCGAGCCCGGCGACTCCGGCGGCTCGTTCATCTCCGGCTCGCAGGCCCAGGGCGTCACCTCCGGCGGCTCCGGCAACTGCTCCGTCGGCGGCACGACCTACTACCAGGAGGTCACGCCGATGATCAACTCCTGGGGCGTCCGTATCCGCACCAGCTGACCCCCTCCCCCGCACGTCCCCCGTCCGCGCGCAGGCGCGGGCGGGGGACGCCCATGTGCGGGACCCGAGGCCTCGGACACCGCAACCGGACGTGCGCCGCACCCGGGAACGGGCCTCGAAGGCGGGTCACGGGCAGGGACCGGCGGGAAGCCCGCCGGGCACGGCCTCCCGGGTCCCCGCGCGCCGCCCCGGCCAGGCCTCAGGGGGCGCGGTGGACGACGCGGCCGTCGAGCACCGTCATCCACGCGTCGACCTCGCGCAGCCGCTCGGCGGGCAGGGACTCCACGTCGCGGTCCAGCACCACCAGGTCGGCCAGGTGACCGGGGCGCAGCGCGCCCAGGCGGTCCTCCACGCCCAGCGCGTGCGCGGCGTCCAGGGTGTGGGCGCGCAGGGCCTCGTGCAGGGTGACGGCCTGCTCGGCGCCGATCGCCGCGCCCTCGCGGGTGGTGCGGCACACCGCGTTGGCCACGGTGTCCATCGGACGCAGGCTGGAGACGAAGGAGTCGCTGGAGAGCACCGGGCGCAGCCCCAGGTCGAGTTCCTCGCGCATGGGCTGGAGCCGGTGGGCCCGCTCCCCCAGGCGGCGCAGGAAGTCGCCGCCGCTGTCGTACAGGAAGTTGGGCTGGTTGACGGGGATGACGCCGTAGTCGGTGAAGCGCTTGGCCTGCTCCGGGGTGGGGTAGCCGCAGTGCTCCACGCGCGGGCGCGGGTCGGGGCCCGACACCCGCGCGGCCGAGGCGATGGCGGCCAGGGTGTTCTCCATGGCCGCGTCGCCCTGGGTGTGGACGGCGACCTGCCAGCCCTCGGCGGCGGCCCGCGTGACCAGGTCCACGAGCTGGTCGGGGTGGTGGTAGAGGCTGCCCGCGAACTCGCCGTGCTCGCCGTAGGGGACGCTGAACTTGGCGGTGCCGCCCAGCAGGGTGCCGTCGGAGTAGAACTTCATGCCGGTCAGCCGCAGCCAGTCGTCGCCGAAGGGGCTGGCCAGCCCGGCGGAGGTGAGCGCGTCCAGCTGGTGGGACAGCGGCATGCCGAACGTGCGCAGCGGCAGGGTCCCAGCCGCACGGGCGGCCCGGTACACGCGCAGCTCGCGGGCCGAGACCTGCGGGTCGCACACGGTGGTGACCCCGGCCGACAGGTAGGGGTCGGCCGCCGCGGCCAGCCAGCCCAGGAGCTGTTCGGCGGGCAGGTCGGTGTGGAAGTTGGGGCCGTGGCAGCCGATGTCCACGGCCAGGGGCAGCAGCAGTTCCATCGCCGAGTCCAGGACCATGCCCGTCAGGCGCCCGCCCTCGTCGCGGACGAAGGAGCCGCCCGCCGGGTCGGGGACGTCCTCGCCGATGCCGCTCCAGGCCAGGGCGGCGGAGTTGACCACGGCCTGGTGGCCCGAGACGTGGTAGACGATGACCGGGTGCTCACCGGTGGCCCCGTCCAGGTCGCGGCGGGTGGGGCGCCCTCCCGGGAACTTGGCGTCGTCCATGTGGAAGGCGCGGATCCACTGGCCGGGCGGGGTGCGCTCGGCCTCGGCGCCGATGACGGCGACCAGGTCGGCGGCGCTGCCCACCCGGGGGTACCCGGCGTCGACGGCGGCCAGCGACTCGGCGGTGGACAGCAGGTGGTTGTGCGGGTCGATGAACCCGGGCAGGACGGTCCGTCCGCCCGCGTCCACCTCCACCGCGCCCGGGCCCGCGGCGGCGCGGGCGGCCTCGGTGTCCGCGGCCAGGCGGACCCGGCCCTCGCGCACGGCCACGGCGCGGGCCCGGGGGTTGGCGTCGTCCATGGTCAGGACGTTGGCGTTGTGGATGAGCAGACCGGACACGGGTGGGGTTCCTCCTCGGTGGACTGGCGCCGGGCCGGTCGGCCCGGCGGCGGTGCGGGGGGACGCGCGGCGCCCGGAGGGCCGCGCGGCGGTCACGGGTCGGGGTTCAGGCGGCGACGAGGTCGGTGTCACTGTGGCGCGGCGCCCTGGCCAGGCACAGGATGCTCACCACGGCCATGGCCATGAGCAGGCCCGCCACCGGCAGGATGCTGCCGGTCGCGGCGAGCAGGGCGGTGCACACGATCGGCGCCAGGCCGCCGAAGACCGCCCCCGCGACCTGGTAGGCGATGGAGATGCTCGTGTAGCGGGTGCGCGGAGGGTACATCTGGGCGAGCACGCGGGCGATGGGCCCGTAGACCGCGGCCATGGCCAGGCGCATCACGCACAGCATCACGAAGATCAGCACGGTGCTGCCGGTCTCCAGCACCAGGAACTGGGGAAGTGCCAGCACGATGACGCCGACCAGTCCGATGGTGACGACGCGGACGGTGCCGAAGCGGTCGCCCAGCCAGGACACGCCCAGGGTCGCGACGAGTTCGACGAACGCGGCCAGGCTCAGGCCGCTGAGGATGACCTGCTCGCTGATGCCGACCTCGGTGACGCCGTAGGCCTGGAGGAAGGTGGTGACGACGTAGTAGCCGCCGACGGCCACCGGCAGGATGCCGATGCCCAGCAGCAGCGGGCGCCAGGAGCCGCGCACGGCCTCGCGCAGCGGCAGCTCCCGCGGCTGGTCGGCGCCTTCGCGCATGGCCTCGAAGACCGGGGACTCCTCCACCTTCAGGCGGATGAACAGGCCCACCAGGACCAGCAGGACCGACGCGAGGAAGGGCAGGCGCCAGCCCCAGGTGTGGAGCAGGTCGGCGTCCCAGGCGGCGATGAGCCCGAACGAGCCCGTGGCCAGCAGCGCACCGGCCGGGTTGCCGAGCTGGGCGAAGGAGCCGTAGAAGGTCTTGCGGTTCTCGGGGGCGTGCTCGACCGCCATCAGGACGGCGCCGCCCCACTCCCCGCCCACGGCGATGCCCTGGACGAAGCGCAGCAGGACCAGCAGCGCCGGGGCGAGGAACCCCGCCTGCTCGTAGGTGGGCAGCAGGCCGACGCAGAACGTGGCCGTGCCCATCATCAGCAGGGTGATGACCAGCGCGGACCTGCGGCCCAGGCGGTCACCGAAGTGGCCGAAGACCAGGCCGCCCAGCGGGCGGGCGAAGAAGCCCACCGAGAAGGTGGCGAAGGAGGCCATCAGACCGACCACCGGGTCGGTGCCGGGCGGGAAGAACAGGGTGCCGAAGACCAGGCTGGCGGCCGTGGCGTAGACGTAGAAGTCGAACCACTCGATGGTGGTGCCGACGAAGGCCGCCACGGCCGCACGCGCGGGGTGCGAGGACGTGGGGGCGGTCCGCTCTGACATGTGTACTCCGTTGCGCGTTCGGTGCGGCCCCGGACCGGGACGGCCGGTCGGCGGGCGCCGCGGACCGGCACCGCGGATGGTTCGGGTGTTGTTGTGACCGTAGACACTCCGAGGTCGTCCGCGCCGGGACGGTGTGCACCGCGCCAGCTGTTACACATGTGCACAGTGCACAACCCGCGAGGCAGGAGGAGGGGCGTTGGCGATCACGGTCCGCGACATCACGGCCGACCCGGACCTGGAGGTGCGGGTGGCGGCGGGGCGGTCCGGCCTGGACCGGGCGATCCGCTGGGCGCACGTGATCGAGTTGCACGACCCGGTGCGCTGGCTGCGCGGCGGGGAGCTGGTGCTGACGGTCGGGCTGGGGCTGGGCGCCGACGAGCGGGCGCGCCGCGCCTACGTGCGCCGTCTGCACGGGGCCGGGTGCGCCGGCCTGGCGCTGGCCATCGACATGTGGCTGCGCGAGGTTCCGCCCGAGGTGCTGGAGGAGGGCGACGCCCTGGGCCTGCCGATCCTGCGGGTGGAGGGCGAGACCCCCTTCGTCGCGGTGGTGGAGGCGGTGGCCGGCCACTACGCGGCCGAGCGCACGCGCGAGCAGCACCGGGTGCTCACCGCGCAGGACGCGATGGCGCGCGCGTCGCTGCGCTCGGGTCCGGCCGGGGTGATGGGCGAGCTGTCCTCGGCCACCTCGGGGGCCTCACTGCTGCTGGACCGCAACGGGATGACGAGCGCGGCCGTGCCCGACACCGAACCCCCCTGGCACGCGCTGGTGCGCTCGGCCCTGGCGGGGCGCCCGCGCGGGATGACGGTGCTGGCCGACGGGGAGGCGAGCGTCCTCCTCCAGACGCTGGGGCCGACCGGGCGGACGCTGGGCTGGCTGGCGCTGCGCTGCCCGTCCCCGGTGACGCCGCACGTGCGGATGCTCGCCAACCACGCGGCCTCACTGCTGGCGGTGGACCTGCTGCACTCGCGCGACGCCCGGCGGGCGCTGCACCGCGAACGCGCCCCGGTCCTGCTCGCCGCGGTGACGGGGCGGCCCCGGGTACCGCCGCCCCTGCCCGCCCCGCCCTGGGAGGTGGTGTGCCTGCGGGGTCCCTCCCCCACCCGGCTGCTGGACCACGCGGCGGACGCGCTGACCGACGTGCTCGGCGACACCGACGCCGCGCGGAGCGGCGGCCTGTGCGTCCTGGAGGACGTGCTGGTGGCCGTCCTGCCCGACAGCGGGAGCGCGCCCCGCCTGGGCAGACGCCTGTTCGCGGCGCTGTCCGCCCCGGACGGGGGCCCGGTCGCGGCCGGGGCCTGCACCGCCCGGGGGCCCGACGACCTGTCCTCTGCCGTGGACCGGGCGCGCCAGGCCGCGACGCAGGGGTACCGGCACGTGGACGAGACCGACGCCTGGGCGCTGCTGCGCTCCGCGGTCCCGACCGAGGGGGCGCGCGCCTTCGACCAGGCCGTCCTGGGCAGACTGCGCGCCCACGACGCCCGCAACGGCACGGAGCTGGCGCACACCCTGCGCCACTACCTGGACAACAGCGCCCAGGTGGAGGCGACCGCCCGGGACCTGGGCGTGCACCGCAACACCCTGCGCTCGCGGCTGCGCGCCGCCGAGCGGGTCATGGGCCGCCGCCTGGACGAGCCCCGCACCCGCCTGGAGCTGTGGACCGCCCTGAGCCTGGAGCCGATGCGCTGCCGCGACGGCGCCTGGCACACCTGAGGAGCCCCCTCCAGGGGCCGGAGGGGGCCGCGCGCGGCCCCGAGGCCGCCGGGCCCCGCCGCCCGCCGGGTCAGCGGCCCCCGGTGAGCACCGCCACCAGGTCGGCCGCGGTCGGGGAGGCGTCCAGCAGCGCTCCCACGTGCTCCCTGGTGCCCCGGCGCGGCTCCAGGGTCGGCACCCGCTGGAGCGAGTCGTAGCCCGGCAGGTCGAAGATCACCGAGTCCCAGGAGGCGGCGGCCACCTCGTCGGCGTACTTGGCCAGGCAGCGCCCGCGGAAGTAGGCGCGCGTGTCCTCGGGCGGCTCGGTGACCGCCCGGTCCACCTGCGGCTCCTCCAGCAGGCGCTTCATCCGGCCGCGCGCCACCAGCCGGTTGTAGATGCCCTTGTCCGCCCGCACGTCGGAGTACTGGAGGTCCACCAGTTGCAGGCGCGGGTGCGACCACTCCAGGGAGTCCCGGGAGCGGTAGCCCTCCAGCACCTTGAGCTTGGCCACCCAGTCCAGCTCGTCGGCCAGGCTCATCGGGTCGGCGCCCAGCCGGTTGAGCACCGACTCCCAGCGGTCCAGGACGTCGGCGGTGTCGGGGTCCACGTCGGTGCCGAAGCGGTCCTCCACGTACTTTCGGGCCTGGTCCAGGTACTCGCGCTGGAGCTCCAGCGCGGTCATCCGCCGCCCGTCGCGCAGCCGCACCCGGTGGGTGAGGCCGGGGTCGTGCGAGACCTCCCGCAGGTCGGCCACCGGGGTCTCCAGGGACAGGTCCACGCTCAGGAACCCGTCCTCGATCATCGACAGCACCAGCGCCGTCGTCCCCAGCTTGAGGTAGGTGGAGACCTCACTCATGTTGGCGTCGCCGATGATGACGTGCAGCCGCCGGTACTGGTCGGGGTCGGCGTGCGGCTCGTCCCTGGTGTTGATGATGGGGCGCTTGAGGGTGGTCTCCAGCCCCACCTCGACCTCGAAGAAGTCGGCCCGCTGGGAGATCTGGAACCCGCTGCCCTGCCCGTCGGAGCCGATGCCGACCTTGCCCGCCCCGCACACCACCTGGCGGGAGACGAAGAAGGGGATCAGGTGCCGGACGATGTCGCCGAACGGCGTCGACCGGTGCATCAGGTAGTTCTCGTGGCAGCCGTAGGAGGCGCCCTTGTTGTCGGTGTTGTTCTTGTACAGCTGGATCGGCTCGATGCCCGGGGTGGCCCCCGCCCGCGCGGCGGCGTCGGCCATCACCCGCTCCCCCGCCTTGTCCCACAGCACCGCGTCGCGCGGGTTGGTGACCTCGGGCGCCGAGTACTCGGGGTGGGCGTGGTCCACGTACAGGCGGGCGCCGTTGGTGAGGATGACGTTGGCCAGGCCCAGGTCCTCGTCGGTGAGCTGCGTGGGATCGGCGACCTCACGTGCCAGGTCGAAGCCGCGCGCGTCGCGCAGCGGGTTCTCCTCCTCGAAGTCCCAGCGGGCACGCCGCGCCCGGGCCGCCGAGGCGGCCAGATAGGCGTTGACCACCTGGGTGGAGGTGACCATCGCGTTGGCCCCGGGGTTGCCTGGTACGGAGATCCCGTACTCGGTCTCGATACCCATAATCCGCCGCACACTCATGGTGAGAGGTTATCCACCGGGGCGCGGTCTTGAACGCTTCCGCGCCAATTGTGGCCCAAGTGCCGTGTTCTGCGGCGTTGCGCGGGACGGTGGCGCGCCGCCCCCTCGCAGGTCGCGGCGCACGGCGGCTTCGACGGCTCCCTGGAAGCACGGCGAAGAACGCCGGGGACGCACACCCCTCCCCGAACGGCACCGGGACCTTCGCGGGGTGCGTCGCCCCGGCCGGGCGGGCCGGGCCGCAGAACACGCCGACCTCCCACGAGGGCTTCGGAAGCGTTCGCCCCGAACATAGATTGTCACTCCAGGCAACCATGACAACACTCTCAGGGAGACCGTGCCATGGGACGGGGCCACGGACGACCGCGGAGGCGGACACCATGACCGGGAACGGGCAGACCGGGACCACACCGGTCGCCGCCAAACTGAGCCTCCTGACCATGACCGCGATGGTCGTCGGTTCGATGGTGGGGGCCGGCGTCTTCTCGCTGCCCGCGAGGTTCGCCGGGGAGACCGGGGTCGTCGGCGCGCTGATCGCCTGGTTGATCGCCGGTACCGGCATGCTGATGCTCGCCTTCGTCTTCCAGATGCTGGCCGTGCGCCGCCCCGACCTGGACGCCGGCGTCTACGCCTACGCCAAGGCGGGCTTCGGCGAGTACCTCGGCTTCTTCTCGGCGTTCGGCTACTGGGCCAGCGCCTGCGTCGGCAACGTGACCTACTGGGTGCTG
This sequence comes from Nocardiopsis synnemataformans, assembly GCF_965343085.1. Classification (NCBI taxonomy): domain Bacteria; kingdom Bacillati; phylum Actinomycetota; class Actinomycetes; order Streptosporangiales; family Nocardiopsidaceae; genus Nocardiopsis; species Nocardiopsis synnemataformans. Next base: position 27,278 of record NZ_CBDRFA010000092.1, read on the forward strand.
ATCATGTCGACGGTCGGAGCCCTCGCACCGCCCCTGGGCGACGGTGACACGGTCCTGGCGGTGGCACTGTCCTCGGTCGGCCTGTGGGCGTTCTTCCTCCTCGTGCGACGCGGGATCAAGGAGGCCGCCTCGATCAACCGGATCGTGACGGTCGCCAAGATCGTCCCCATCCTCGTCTTCGTCCTCCTGGCGCTGTTCTACTTCGACCCGGGGGTCTTCGCGGAGAACCTCGGCGGCGCCGGACACACCGGTTCGCTGTTCGAACAGGTCCGGGGGACCATGCTGGTGACGGTGTTCGTGTTCCTGGGAGTCGAGGGCGCCAGCGTCTACTCCCGCCACGCCAGACGGCGCGAGGACGTGGGCCGCGCGACCGTCCTGGGCTTCCTCAGCGTCTTCGCCGTCTTCGCCTCGGTCACCGTCGTGTCGTACGGCATCATGCCGATGAGCGAGATCGCCGAGCTGCGCCAGCCCTCGATGGCCGGTGTCCTGGAGCACGCGGTCGGCCCCTGGGGCGTGGCGTTCGTCAGCGTCGGCCTGGTCGTCTCGGTGCTCGGCGCCTACCTGGCCTGGACCCTGATGGCGGCCGAGGTGCTGTTCGTCGCGGCCAAGGACGACGACATGCCGCGCTTCCTGCGCCGTTCCAGCGCCTCCGACGTCCCGGTCCCCGCCCTGCTGATGACCACGTCCCTATCCCAGGTCGTCCTGGTCGTCACCCTGTTCTCCGACGACGCGTTCGACTTCGCCCTCAACCTGACCAGCTCGCTCACCCTGATCCCCTTCCTGCTCGCGGCGGTGTTCGCGGTCAGGGTCGCGGCGGGGGCCGACCCGGAGGCCGTCCGCGGCGGGAGCCCCGTCCGCCTGGGCCTGGTGGTCGCGGTGCTCGCCACGGTCTACACGGTGTTCCTGCTGTACGCGGCCGGGCTGAAGTACCTGCTGGTGTCCCTCATCGTCTACGCGCCGGCCACGCTGCTGTTCGTCAAGGCCCGGAGGGAGCAGCGCAGACGGCTCTTCTCCCCGGGCGAACTCGCCGTGTGCGTCCTCTCCGTCGTCGGGGCCGCGGCCGGTGTGACCGCCCTGGCGGCCGGCTGGATCAGTCTGTGACCCGCCGGCCGCGCCACGTCACCGGAAACGACTCACCAGGGGGAATCTCAATGGCCGACACCACCACGACCGCGACCGCGCACGGCGTCCACTCCGAGGTCGGCAGACTACGCAAGGTCCTGGTCTGCGCCCCCGGGCTCGCCCACCGCCGCCTCACCCCGACCAACGCCGACGACCTGCTCTTCGACGACGTGATGTGGGTGGACAGCGCCCAGCGCCACCACGCCGGGTTCACGGACGTGTTGCGCTCCCGGGGCGTCGAGGTCGTCGAACTGCACGGCCTCCTCGCCGAGACCATGGCGGTGCCGGGCGCCCGCTCCTGGCTCCTGGACCACAAGATCACCGCCAACCAGGTCGGCACCGGACTGATGGACGACACGCGCGCGTTCCTGGAGACGCTCGGCCCCCGGCACCTCGCCGAGTTCCTGATCGGCGGTCTGGCCTCCACCGACCTGCCGGAGGAGTTCCGGTCCGGCTACCTCGCGCTCGCCCGCGAGTCGACGGGTGCCCGCGAGTACCTCATGCCTCCCCTGCCGAACACCCTCTACACACGGGACACGACCTGTTGGCTGTACGGCGGGGTGACGCTCAACCCGCTGTACTGGCCCGCCCGCCACGACGAGACCCTGCTCATGCGGACCGTCTACCGGTTCCACCCCGACTTCGCCGGGGACACCGTGTGGTGGGGAGAGGCCGAACAGGACTGGGGACGGGCGACCCTGGAGGGCGGCGACGTCATGCCGGTCGGCAACGGAGTCGTGCTCATGGGCATGAGCGAGCGCACCTCACGGCAGGCGATCACCCAGGTGGCGGCGGCGCTGTTCGAGAACGGCGCGGCTGAGCGGGTGATCGTCGCGGGCATGCCCAAGCTGAGGTCCGCGATGCACCTCGACACCGTCCTGACCTTCGTCGACCGCGACGCCGTCACCCTCTATCCGCGCATCATGGACGCCGTCCACACGCTGTCCCTGTGGCCGAGCGACCGCGCCCCGGGCATCGAGGTCGCCGACGAGGGGGACCGCGCGTTCACGGACGTGGTGGCGCAGGCCCTGGGCCTGCGGGAGCTGCGGGTCATCGAGACCGGCGGCGACGCCTACGCCTCGGAGCGGCAGCAGTGGGACAGCGCCAACAACGCCGTCGCCCTGGAGCCAGGCGTGGTCGTCACCTACGACCGCAACACGCAGACCAACGCCCTGCTGCGCCAAGCTGGTGTCGAGGTCATTCCCATCGTCGGCGCCGAACTGGGCCGTGGGCGCGGTGGCGGGCACTGCATGACCTGCCCCCTCGTCCGCGACCCCGTGGACCTGTGAGCCGCCTTCGGCGCCACGGCCGTGGCGCCGGCCGGGCGCCGACCCCACGGCGTGTCCACGCCCGCACCCCGCTGAACAGCGCCCGTGCCGGCGGGCGTGCGGCCGCCACGACAGGTGGAGGCCGAAAGACCCCCTCCCCGCGCTTTCGCCTCCTCGACGTGGCCGAGGCAGACCCGGCCGAGCCTGCGCGCCCGGATCATCGCACGCGACCACGGCCTGTGCCGGTGGCGCATGTGCGACGGCAGCGTCCGCCCCGAGGGAAGAACGTCGCGGACGGTCGAGCCAGCTTCCTTCCGGTTGCCGACCGCCACGTGGTCGTGGTGCGTCGCCGATCGGCTTGTGTCCACACGGTTCAGCGACCTGTGTGAGTCGGTCGAACCGGGTAGGAGACGAAGGGAGCGACGGAGCGCTGACATCGCACGGCCGCGGCCGCAGTGCCTGAGGAGAAGGAGCGATGATGGACGGCGAGACCCTGCAGGACACCGCCCAGGAACACGCCGAGTCTTTGGCGGAGGCGGGGTTGGAGCACCCCTTCGGACCCGACTGGGAGGTCTTCAAGGTCCGGGGCAAGGTGTTCATGCTGATGACCGAGGTCCCCGGCAAGCCGGTCGTGATCCTCAAGTCCGACCCCGGTGAGGCCGAAGCCCTGCGCACGTCCCACGCCGACATCACACCGGGCTACCACATGAACAAGAGACACTGGATCACCCTCTCGCCCGGCGACTCGATCGACAAGAAGCTGATCCGGGAACTGGTGGCCGAGTCCTACCGGCTTGTGGTGGACAATCTGCCCCGCTCCAGCCGCCCCGTCGGCGCCCGGGGTTAGGAGCGGCTATGGGCATCACTGGAGAACAGCTCCAACGGACGGCGCGCAGCACGGCGCGCAGCACGGCGCGCGACCTGCCCGGAGCCGACCACGGGCGGCCCTTCGTCGACAAGCTGGACGTGTACAAGGTGGCGGGCAAGGTCTTCCTGATCGTCACCGACGATCCCGACGAACGCATCATCACCGTCAAGGTCGAACCCGACCACGGCCGCTCCCTACGACGCCGGTACCCCTGAAGTTGCTTTGGTTCGGTAGACACCTGTGAGCTGGGGTTTTACGCGGCCTGAGACAGTGCTGCGAGCCCTTGTCGGAGTGGTGGACCAGGCCCGGGCCGGGACGGCGGGCGGTCACCGCCATGGCCAGCGCGTCGCAGACCAGCTCAGCACGCATGTGCTGGGCCATCGCCCACCCGACGATGCGGCGGGAGAACAGGTCCATGACCACCGCGAGGTAGAGCCACCCGTGGGTACGTAGGTGATGTCGGCGGTTCACTT
>NZ_CBDRFA010000093.1:0-30795 GCF_965343085.1 Nocardiopsis synnemataformans
CGGGTCGCGCCGCTCGAACACGGTGAGCGCCTGCGCCAGCGGTTCGTAGACGGCCCCCTGGAACCCGATCCGCACCCGTTCGACCGTGGAGCGCGCCCGGGAGCGGGCGTCCTCGAACACGCTGACCAGCGCGCCGTAGGACGGGCGCAGGGACTCCAGGAAGTCGGCGCCGAACTCGCTCAGCCGGACGCGGCGGCTGGTGCGCTCCACCAGGCGTGCGCCGACCCGGCCCTCCAGCGAGCGGATCAGCTGGCTGACCCGGCTCTGGGAGACGTGGAGGCGTTCGCCGGTACGGCCGAAGTGGAGTTCCTCGGCCAGCACCAGGAAGCACTCGATCTCGTGGAAGTCGATCTCCCGCGCCACGGCCGTACCCTTCCGGCGTCGCTGCCCGGGCGGTCCGGCCCCGGAGTCTGGAACTGGATCGATGAGCCCAGCTGATCGAAGTATGAGGGATCGCCCGTTGTTCGGCGACCGGGAGGGCACTTGACTCGGAGCATGCCCAAGACCCCGTCACCACAGGCCTCGTCACCACAGGTCCCGCCACCGCAGACCTCGCCGCCCCTGCCCTCCCCCGTCCGGGGGTGGTCCGCCGTCGTCGCGATGGCCCTCGGCACCTTCACCGTCGTCACCACCGAGATGCTGCCCGTCGGGCTGCTGACCCCCATGGGCGCCTCCCTGGAGGTCACGGAGGGCACCGCCGGTCTGACCCTGACCGTCACCGGCCTGGTGGCGGCGGCCACCGCGCCCTTCGTCCCGACCCTCATCGGCCGCGCCGACCGCAAGGTCGTCCTCGTGGCGCTCATGCTCCTGCTCGCCGCCGCCAACCTGCTATCGGCCTGGGCGCCGAACCTCGCGGTCATGGTCACGGCCCGCGTGCTCGTCGGCCTGGGCATGGGCGGTGTCTGGGCGCTGGCGGCGGGGCTCGCGCCCCGGCTGGTGCCCGAACGGTCGGTGGGGTCGGCGACCTCCGCCGTCTTCAGCGGGATCGCCGTCGCCTCGGTGTTCGGCGTCCCGGTGGGCGCCTACGTCGGGGCCCTGGCCGACTGGCGCGCCGCCTTCGCGGCGTTCGCGGTACTGGCCCTGCTCGTCGCGGTCGCCATGGTCGTGCTGCTGCCGCGTCTGCCCTCCGAGCGGGCGGCCCGCCTGAGCGGTGTGACCGACCTGCTGCGCGATCCCCGGGTGGCCACCGGTCTGCTCCTGGCGGGGCTCCTGGTGACCGGCCACTTCGCCGCCTACACCTACGTCCGCCCCGTCCTGGAGACGACGGCGGGTGTCAGTGCGGGACTCGTCGGCACGATGCTGCTGGTCTACGGCCTGGCCGGTGTCGTCGGCAACTTCGCCTCGGGCCCGCGCGCCGTCCGGGCCCCGCGCGCCACCCTCGTGGTGCTCAGCGCGGCCCTGGGCGGATCGGTGTTCCTCCTCCCCTGGATCGGCGTCACGGTCCTGGGCGCCGGGGTGCTCATGGTCGTGTGGGGCCTGGCCTACGGCGGAGTGTCCGTCAGCGCCCAGACCTGGATGATGCGCGCGGCCCCCGAGGAACGCGAGGCCGTCTCGTCGCTGTTCGTCGGCGTGTTCAACGGCAGCATCGCGCTCGGCGCGCTGGTGGGCGGTCTGGTCCTGGACGGCGCGGGCGGCACCGCGGTCCTGTGGCTGGCCACAGCCCTGGCCCTGGGCGCGCTCACCGCGGCCCTCTTGGGCCGGGCGCCCGCGCGCACGTCCTGAACCCTCCCTTTTCCCGGGCGGGTGCGCCCGGCACCCGCGCCTGCGTCCGGGGCGCTGTCCCGCTCTTCGGCACACGGTCGCCCCGGCGGATGGAACGCCTCAGGTCCGGGGCGCGTGCGGAAGGACGTCCTCCAGCAGGGCCGCGAACTCGTCGGCGTCGGGTTTGGTGTCGCTGAGCAGGGTGTGCAGGAGGATGCCGTCGATGACCGCCGCCACGTTCCGGACCCGCACGGGATCGTCGGTGTAGCACCGTGCGAAGGTCGAGACCGCGGCCAGCCAGCGGTCCGTGGCCTCGCGCAGGTGGGGCTGGCGGGCGGCCAGCAGGAACAGCTCGTACTCGGCCAGCAGGCGGCCCGGGTCGGCGGCGACCTTGGACAACAGCTCGGCCAGGTCGCGTCGACGGTCGCCGCCCGAGGACATGCGGCGCATCCGCTCGGAGTCCTCGTCCATCACACTGGTCAGGGCCTCGGTCAGCAGGTCTCCCAGACCGGTGAAGTAGTAGGTGGTGGCGGAGGTGGGCACCCCCGCCTCCTGGGAGACCGTGCGGTGGCTGACCCCGGCGACCCCGTCGCGTTCGATGACGCGCAGGGTGGCCTCGATCAGGGCCTGGCGGCGCTGCTCGCCCTTCAGGCGGCGTCCGTCCGAGTGTTTCAACGCTTCTCCTCCGGTTCGGAATGGGTGTGCCGCGGGGCAGAGGTCGGTGCGGGCCCCGGAACTCGCTCACCCAGCGGCACCGGCCGCCTCCCCCTCAGCGGCCTGCTCCTCCTGCGCCTGCCTGGACCGCTCCTGGATCCGACCCAGGAGCGGGGCGAACGCCAGGGCCAGGACCAGGGCAAGGGCGCCGGCCGCGACCGCGACGAGGAAGCCGCCCGTGGTGCCGCTCTCCTCCACCGCCAGACCCGAGGAGAAGGTGCCGATCGCGGTACCGATGGTCAGACCGGTCAGGGCCCAGGTCATGCCCTCCGTCAGCCTGGACGGCGGGACGGTCCGCTCGATCAGCGTCATCACCAGGATCATCGTGGGGGCGAAGAAGATCCCCGCGAAGAACACGGCCACGGACAGGGTCCAGATGCTACCGACCATAAGGAAGGGAAGGGTGGTCACGAACGTGCCGGCCACGGCCACGATCAGCATCCTGTGGAGCCGCCAGGGCAGGTTCAGCACTCCGAACGTCAGACCGGACAACGCCGACCCGAGCGCGTAGGCCGACAGCACGACGCCGGTGGCGCTGGTCACGCCGAGCGACTCGGCGAAGGCCACCGCGACCACGTCGACCGCGCCGACGATCACCCCTCCCGCGAGCAGGGTCAGGACCAGGACCAGGAGGGTGCCGCTGAGCGCGGTCGCGCCCTTGGCCCCCTGCTCCCCGGCGGCCTGGAGCGGCGGCTCCGTACCGCGCTGGGCCACGAACAGGGTGACGCCCAGGGCCAGGAAGGCGGCGGCGGCCAGCGGACCGGCCTGCGCGAAGGCCATGGTGCTCAGCACCACCGACAGCGCCGGGCCGGTGATGAAGGTGAGTTCGTCGGCCACGGACTCGAAGGAGTAGGCGGTGTGCAACCGGGGCGAGCCGCGCAGCAGCCCGGTCCAGCGTGCACGGGACATCGCGGACATGTTCGGCATGGTTCCGGCGGGAACCGCGAACGCGAAGAGTGCCCAGTACGGCGCGTCGAACCGCACGCACAGCAACATCAGGAGCAGGGACGCGACGCTGACGGCGGCAGCGGGGGGCAGGACGCGGCGCTGGCCGTGGCGGTCGGCCAGACGCGAGACCTGCGGCGTGATCAGCGCCATGGACAGGGTGAAGGTGGCGGCCACGGCACCTGCCAGGGCGTAGCTGCCGTGGGTGGTGGACAGCATCGTGATGATGCCGACATTGGTCATGGCCACGGGCATGCGCCCGACGAGCCCGGCGACGGTGAAGCCCTTGGCTCCACGCACCGCGAAGATCTGCGCGTACGGATTGGGCATGACGGAGGGGTCCTTCCGCGTGTACGGGATTCGTGGCCGGGGAGCACCCCGCCAATGAATTGGGACGTCCGTCCCAATTTCTACCCGACGCCCCCCGGACGCAAGCCAAAGTGACGCACGACACATGGCCGCGCGCTGCTGCGTGACTGTGCGGCTCCGCCCTGGAGAGCCGCGAACACCCGAGCCCGTCCCCATCCCCCAAACGGCACGGTCACGCCGACCGCGGAGGGCATCGGCACCGTGTCCCGGGACCGGGAGGCGCCGACGAAAGTCGGTGGGCGCACCGACCAAAGCGACGCCGGCCCCCGGGGTGTACCGCCTTAGGAGCCGCCCCGGTGGGTTCCCCAGGTGGATGCGCTCCCGCAGGTTACGCACCTAGCGTGGTGTTCGTCCCCGCAGGGGCACCCGGTCGGCCCACACCGACGGACCGCCGGGAGCCCGTCCGCCCGCGGATCCGCCGCGGCCGGACGGGGACACGACGCCCGACCCGGACCTCGAAAGGGAACGACATGCCACTCCTGGCGCTGAACGACTCCGGCCTCCTCGCCACCGGACTCCCCATCCTCCTGCTGATCGGGTTCGTGGTGGTGTCCCTGGTGGCGGTCGTGCTGATCATCGCGGCGGTGTTCAGCATCCTCACGTCGCGGGTGGACGGGGCGATGAAGGTCGTCTGGCTCATCTTCGTCTGCATCGCACCCCTGATCGGGGCCATCCTGTGGTTCCTCGTCGGGCGCAGCCGCGTTCCCTACTGACCGGAGTCCCCGGCCGCCCGGGAAACGGGAGGCGGGAGGCGGAGCGCCCACGTGTTCCCCACCGACCGCGGGCCAGGCCCAGGGCGGAGCGGGGCTTCACTCCTCCTCTGGCCCCTGCCCTGGCGAAGGCGCGACCGCGCCCGGTCACGGGTTCACCGTCCGCCGAGGTGGCGGGCGAGGAAGCGGTCGATGGCGCCGAACATGGTGATCAGGTTCTCCGTGTTGACGATGGCGTGGCCCTCGTCGTCGAAGACCAGGTACTCCACGTCCACACCGCGCCCGCGCAGCGACGCGACGATGTTGTCGGACTCGGCCTTGACCACGCGGGCGTCGTTGGCGCCCTGCACCACCATCAAAGGTGTGGTGATCGCCTCCACCCTGCTGATCGGCGAGCGGGCCAGCATGTCCGCCTCCTGCTCCGGAACCGCGGGGTCGCCGACGTAGCGGTACCAGTTGTTGACCAGCGCGGGACGGACGAACGCGGGCTGGGTCCGCATGAAGTTGGCCAGGTCGGAGATGCCGACGACGTCGACGGCGGCGGCGAAGCGGTCGGGGGTGAAGGCCGCCCCCACGAGCGCCGCGTAACCGCCGTACGAGCCCCCCAGGATCGCGACCCGGTCGGGGGCGGCGTAGCCCCGCGCGAGGGCCCAGTCCACGGCGTCGATGAGGTCGTCGTGCATCTTTCCGGCGAACTCGCCGATCGCGGCCTTCATGTGGGCCTTGCCGAACCCGGTGGAGCCGCGGAAGTTGACCTGGAGCACCGCGTAACCCCGGTTGGCCCACAGCTGCGCGGAACCGTTGAACCCCCAGTTGTCGCGCGCCCACGGGCCGCCGTGCACCAGCAGCACCAGCGGCAGGCCCTTCGGCTCGACCCCCACCGGCAACGTCAGGTACGAGGGCAGCTCCAGCCCGTCCCGAGCCGGGATCGTCACCGGCCGCATGGGAGCCATCGCCTCAGGGTCCAGGTGCGGGTGGGCGCGGAACAGCAGCCGGGCCTCCCCGGTGGAGTGGTCGTAGAACCAGGTCACACCCGGGTCGCGGTCGTGGGTGAAGCCCACGACCCACCGCTGCCCGCTGTCGTCGCAGGAGACCGCTGCCAGGTCTCCCTCGGACAGCTTCTCCAGGTTGGTCAGCACCTCGGCGAAGTGGGGGTCCAGGGCGTGGACGACCTGGCGCTCACCCATGTAGCGCACGCCCAGCAGCTCGCCCCGCCGGTCCCGGATCAGCGGCGGGGGAAAGGTGGGGAAGACCTGCGCGCGCGTGTCGATGTCGAAGGCCGGGTGGCTGTCCACCTCGGTCTCCTCACCCGTGGACAGGTCCACGCGCACCAGGCGGGTACGGTCGGTGTCCTTGTTGGAGCCGATCCACATCCCGGTCCCGTCCGGGGTGACCTGCGTCGGAAAGACACCCACCGGGTAGTCGGCGCCCTCGTGCACCAGGACGGAGCTCAGGGTGCCCGTCGCCGGATCGCGTCGGGAGACCTCCAGGTCGCCGTCGGCGTTGAGCGAACTGGTGAACAGCTCGCCCTCACGGCCCTGGAACCAGGACTCCCCCGCACCCGGAGCTCCGGGCCAGCACGGTGAGCTCGCCGGTGGCCACGTCCAGCTCGTGCAGGTCGAACTCGGCGGCGTCGCGGGCGTTGAGCGAGACGGCCAGCTTCCCCGGCCGCCCCCGGGACGGCTCGAAGCCCACCACCCTGGCCCCGGGGAAGGGGGTCAGGTCCACCGCCGCCGAACCCGGCGCGTCCAGATCGACCCGGAACAGGTGCCAGTTCTCGTCACCGCCGCTGTCCTGGAGGTAGAGCAGCCAGCGCGGGTCGTCGCTCCACTGGTAGCTCTGCACGCTGCGGGTCTGGTCGGCGGTCACGCAGCGCGGTTCGCCGTCCAAGCCCCCGGACGAGCCGAGGCCTTGGACCCAGACGTTGAGCCGGTCCCTCCACGGCGCCAGATAGGCGATCCGCGTGCCGTCCGGCGAGATGGTCGCTCCGGCGCGCTCCGGCGCACCGAAGAAGTCCTCGACCGAAATCCTCGCGGGCAGTGCCATGTCATCCCTCTCGTTGGTGTTCGGTGACGGGAGCCGTGGACCGGGAGGGCCGTGCCCTCGCGTCCGTCCACGGCTCCCCGGCGTCGGGTGGGATCTGTCTCTCGGTGTTCTCCCGACTGCGGGGCGCCACCAGTGACGCCGCGTCAGGAGCCGGAAGGGGGAAACGTCATGCCGGGGCGGTGGCACCGCCCCGTCGCAGGAGCGCGTCACGGCTTGCGGTAGGTCAGCCCGCGCAGCAGGACCTCCGCCGGGCCGCGCCTGCCCGCACGGTCGAGCCAGAACGCCGCCACGACGGTCAGCAGCCAGGTGCCCACGGCCACCAGCACCGCCGACCAGCTGGACAGGTACACGCCCAGGCCCAGACCCCAGGCGGCCAGGAACGGGGCGAAGGCCACCGACTGGGCGAGGTAGCCGCTCAGGGAGCGCCGCCCCAGGGACACCAGCGCCCGGACCGGCAGGGACCGCTGGGTCCCCCGGGCGGAGAGCCGGTGCGCGACGAGTCCGAAGAGCGCGGCGTAGCCCACCCCGGTGAAGATCCCGGTGTAGAAGTGCACCGCGGAGACCGCCGAGATGTGGGTGGCGTCCAGGACGCCCACGTGCTGGAGGCCCAGCACCGCTCCGGCGGCCCACCCCACGGAGACGCCCAGGACCGCGACCCGGCGCAGTAGCGTCAGGTGTCGCGTGGGGTCCTCCAGGAACCGGTGCCGCGCCGCGAGCAGACCGATCAGGAACACCGTCGGCAGGGCCAGGGTGAACAGGCCCGAGAACAGCCCGAAGAACCAGGCCGGGAGGCGGAACACGGCGGAGAGCAGGTAGCTCGTCTCGGCGATGCTGGCCCTTTGCATGTCGGTCGCCGCGGCCGTGGACACCGCGTCCGGCGCCAGGAGGACCGAGACCACCGAGACGACGGTGACCAGGGCGCCCAGGGCCAGCAGGACGGACAGCCAGACCTTGAGGGTGCGGTCGCTGCGGTTGAGGAACAGCGGCACCATGACGAGCCCGATCAGACCGTAGGTCCCCAGGATGTCGCCCTGCCACAGCAGGGCGGCGTGCACCGCGCCGAAGACGAGCATCCACAGGTGGCGCCTGCGCAGGAGCCCGCGCGCGTCCTTCTCGCTGGTGCCGCGCGACCTCTGCCGGCGGTACATCTGCCCGATGCCGTAGGCGAAGAGGAAGCCGAACATCGTGTGCGTCCGGGCGTCCACGACGACGATCGTCATGAACTGCGCGACCCTGTCCGCGAGGCCGCCGTCGACGGGGTGCAGCATGGCCAGGCCGGTGGGCGCGTGGTACAGGAACCACGGCACGTGGGCCAGCGCGATCAGCAGCAGCATCATGCCGCGGGCGAGGTCCGGGGCGAGGGCGCGTTCGGCGACCGGCGTCGAACGCGCCGGGGCCCGGGTGTCGGTGGCGGCGACAGGCGGGTCCTCGGCTCCGGGGACGGCGGACGGGTCTTCGGCACCGGGGTCGGCGGGCGGGCCTTCGGCACGATCGGTCGTCATGGTGACGGGCTCCAGAGGGTCTTCGCGGCGATCGGTCAGCGTGCGGGGGACAGGTGTCCATTGCAGCCGTCGTCGCGCTCCGGGGGCAGTGGGACCACGTCACCAACCGGCCGTGACGTTTGTCGGGGTCAGGTCATGACGCGGCGTCACTGGTGCACGCGGCGGAGCCGGAAGAATACTGGGGGCGCACCCGGCGCCCGGTCACGGAGAGCGCCCTCGCGCGGACGCGGTCCTCGCCCGCGCCCGGAGCGGCTGACACCGCGGCTGACACGCCTCCGCTCCGCACGGCCCCCTCCCCCACGGGCCCGGGCACCGCCGCTCCGACGGCGTCAGGACCCGGGGCGAAGGACCGTGCACGGTGGTGGACACGAACCTGGAAGGGACACGCATGACGTCCGAGAAGACCGAGGAGACGCAGGGACGGCTGCGCAAGCTCCACGTGGACCTCGTGTCCGGCGCGATCTCCGCCGTCGGGGCGCTGCTGGTGGCGGTGAACGCCACCTCGTGGCGGGACGCGCTCCTCATGGCCGTGAGCCTGGCCGTGACCCTGCTGATCGTCAACCGGTGGCACGTGGGCCGCCTCTCCCGAGCCACGCTCGCCGGTCTGGTCGTCAACGCGACCTTGTGGCTGCTCGGCATGCTCCTGATGAACGTCTCCATGCCCGCCTACGGGTTCGCCATCGTGGCCACCATCATCATCCTCGAACTGCCGCGCCACCAGCGGGCGGCGACGGCGGGGATCGCCGTCTTCGCCGCCGCCGGGCTCACGGCGAAACTGGTGGTGTCGCGCGAGGGCGTGGTCGACTTCCTGCTCCAGTACGTGGTCGCCTCGGCGGGCGTCGCCCTGGGAGGGGTCGTGCTCACGATCCTCGTCCACGCAATGCACGACCTCATCGCGGAGTTGGCGGCGGCGCGTGAGCGCGAGGCGGAGCTGGCCGTGGCCCAGGAGCGCATGCGCTTCGCCAGCGACCTGCACGACATCCAGGGCCACACCCTGCACGTGGTCAAGCTCAAGACCGCGCTGGCCCGCAAACTGGTGCGCGCCGCCCCCGACCGGGCCGAGGAGGAACTCGGCGAGATCCAGACCCTGGTCGGCGACACCATCACCCAGACCCGGGAGCTGGCCTACGCCCAACGGCGCCTGAACCTGTCCGCGGAGCTGGAGAACGCCAAGAACCTCTTCGAGGCCGCCGACATCGACGTGCGCGTGGACCGCCGGGCCGAGGCCGCCCCGGGCGCGGGCGAGCTGCTGGGCCAGGTCCTGCGCGAGACCACCACCAACATCCTGCGCCACGCCCAGGCCGAGCAGGTGCGCATCACCCTGACCGAGACCGGCATCAGCATCGTCAACGACGGCGCACCCCAGGAGCCGCCCACGCGGCTGCGGGGGCTGGCCGCCCTGCGCGAGCGCGTGGCCGACAGCGGGGGCGAGCTGACGGTGGAGCACGAGGGCGGACGGTTCGTGACGGCCGCGCGGTTCCCGCACCTCGCTCCCACGCCGCGACCGGGGAACACCGCGCAGAGGTGAGCGCTCGGCCCCGGAGCAGCGCGGTGAGGGCTCCTGGAACCAGGCGCGGGCGTCCAGGGTCAGGGCGTCGACGTCCATCGCGAAGGTCTCCGTCCCGGCCTCGCCCCGGTGGTCGCGGTAGGGCCTGTCGAAGTGCGTCGGCGGGGGCTGGACGAGCGCGTCGACGCGGTGCCCGGCGGCCGCGCCCTGCTCCACCATCCAGTCCCAGCGCGTCGGCCTCAGGCGGGCCGTCCACTTCAGGGCCGCGCGGGCTCGGCGTTCCCGCGAGCGACCGGAGCGGCCCGTCGCGGACAGGTTCACACCAGGACGAAGGCAGCGAGGACGACCGCCAGCAGCACGACGTAGGAGACCGCGTGCACCCGGTCGGGCACCCGGCCCACCAGGCGGCGGGTGACGGCGATGGCGGGCAGCGACCCGGCGAGCAGGAGGGCCCCGGCCACGAGGTCGACCGATCCCAGGTGGCCGGGCCCCGTTCCGCCCCCGTCGCCGAACAGGGCGTACACCGCCGTGCCCGCCACCGCGACGGGAAGGCTGAGCGGGTTGGCCATCGCGGCCGCCTCCCCCATCGGCAGGCCCCGGCGGCGCAGCAGGGGGACGGTCATGACGCTGCCGCCCACTCCCAGGAAACTGGTCACCGCGCCGATTCCGATCCCGCCCGCCGTGGTGGTGCGCCGCCCCAGCAGGCGGGGGCCGGCGTCGGGGTCGCGGGTCAGGAAGCCCCTGCGCAGGAGGGTGTCGAGCAGGGTGATGGCGATGTAGGCGACGAACAGCACGCGCTGGGCCCCTCCCCCGACGACGGTGGCGACCAGGGAGCCCAGCACCGCGCCGACGCCGATGTAGGCGGCCAGCGGCCACACGTAGTCGCGGCGCAGCCGTCCGGCCCGGTGCTGGGAGAGGGTGGCGCTGAGCGCGTTGACGACCATCACGGCGGTGGAGGTGGCGACGGCCACGGCCATCGGGTCCACTCCCGGGTCGGCCTGGGCGCGGGTGACGTAGTAGACGACGGGAACGACCACGAAGCCGCCGCCGAAGCCGAACAGGACGGTGGTGACGCCGGTCAGCAGGCCCAGGGCCAGCAGGGGCAGGACGAAGGTGAGCACCCCGACCACGTTAGGGAGGCGGACGCTGGCGCGCTTTCGAAAGAAGGCCACCATCCTTCGCGCAGCGGACAACATCCGGTAGCTTCGGTCCCGTGCGCAACATCCCCGTCGCCGAGGTGGACTCCATCGACCGGCCCGTCCTGGCGATCGGCACCGACTACCCGCCCGAGCACGTGCTGCCCGCCCACCGGCACCGGCGGGCGCAGTTCCTCTACGGGGCGACGGGGGTGATGCGGGTCCAGACGGCGGACGGGGAGTGGACCGTGCCGCCGCACCGGGCCGTGCTGATCCCGGCCCGGACCGACCACCGGGTGGTCATGGCGGGGGTGAGCACGCGGAGCCTGTACCTGGAACCGAGCGCGGTCGCGTGGTTCCCGGGGCGCTGCCAGGTGGTGGAGGTATCGCCGCTGCTCAGGGAACTGCTGTTGACGGCGGTGGACCTGGAGCCGCGCTATTCCCCGCACGGCCGGGACGCGGCGGTGTTCGCGCTGGTGCTGCACGAACTGCGTCGGCTCGTACCGCTGCCGTTGGATCTGCCGCTGCCCGGGCACGAGGGGTTGAGGGCGCTGTGCGAGGAGTTCCTGGGTGCGCCGGATGTCCATGATCCGCCCACGCGGTGGGCGAGGCGGTTGCACGTCAGTGAGCGGACGGTGCACCGGCTCTTTCGGGCGGAGACCGGTATGAGCTTCGCGCGGTGGCGGCAGCGGGCCTGCGTGCTGCACGCGCTACCGCTGCTGGCCAGGGGTGAGCCGGTGACCAGGGTGGCGACGGGGCTGGGGTACGAAAGCCCGTCGGCGTTCTCCACGATGTTCCTGCGCGTGCTGGGGTCATCGCCCCGCGACTACGCGGCGGGTCAGTGAGCGGTTGCGCGTGGGTCCTGCGGAGTCGTCCGGGCTACCCCGGCAGGTCGCTGGTGCTGCGGCGGTGGCTGGGGAGGGGCGGGGACTGGCATGGAAACGGCCCCGCCCGGTTCGTCTGGGCGGGGCCGGTCCTGTCTGTGGACTACTGGGCGCGAACGGCGCTGACCAGGGCTGCCCACTCGGCGGTCGGGGTCGCGAGGTGGCCGAGCGACCGGTTCTGGGTGTCGCGAACCAGGACGGCGGCCTGGTCGCGACGGGCCTCCACGCAGTCACCACCGGTGCCGTTGCTGTAGCTGGACTTGCTCCAGTCCTCGGTCATCGCAAACCTTTCATGTTCTGCTGCTACTGATTACGCGCCGCAGCCAGCAGAGCCGTCCACTCCGAAGCCGTGGCGGACAGGTGGCCGAGCGGCCGGTTCTGGGTGTCGCGAACCAGGACGACGGCCTGGTCACGACGGGCCTCCACGCAGTGGCCACCGCTACCGTTGCTGTAGCTGGACTTGCTCCAGTCCTCGGTCATCATGTGATGCTGCCTCGAATCTCTTCCATGCGGGACCGTGACACCGATACCGGCAACGCGGCGCTCCTCAACTCCGCAAACGTTCGGTCATAGCGTGCCACAACCTCGGGCTGCTTCAGCGATATCCCGGTCTGCTGGCTCTCGACGTACACGAACGCCCCGTTCCCAGGTACAGCCATCAGCGTAAAGGACCCGCCCAGACCCGGATGCCCCTCGGCTGCGATTGGCACGAGCTGAATGTTCACGCGCGGACGGTAGGACTGATTGATCAGGTGGCTGATCTGAGCATCCATCACCTCTGGGTTCCGGAAGCGTCGCAACAGCACCACCTCATCCAGGAGCATCGTGATCTTCGGAGGATGCGAGCGCTCCAGGATCTGCTGACGGTGTTGTCGTGCGTTCACGATCTGGTCGATGACTCCGGGAGTAGCGTCTGGCTCAGCGAGTTCACTGATCGCCCGGACGTACTCCTCAACCTGGAACAAGCCAGGAACCAGGCCCAGGGAGTAGTCGCGGATCGTCGTTGCCGCCTGCTCGGCCTCAGCCGCCTCGCGGAAGTACGCGGTCATCCCGGTTCCGGAGAACACTGCGTCCCATGCGTCCACGAGCACACCCCGAGCGGTAAGGGCTTTGTCGAGTCGTGCTACTGGGTCTCTCCGCGTCCCCTTTTTCCCCAGTTCCAAATCACTGACGGCGCTCTGTGAGATCACGGCCAGGTCAGCGAGTTCCTGCTGAGAAAGCCCGGCCTGACCTCGGAGTTTCCTGATGAGCTTCCCGAAACGAAGCCGAGCAGCTTCGTCTCCATCTTCTTCTTGCGCCATTTCACCACCAGGCTAACCGGACCTACCACTGGCCATAGAAGTTTTACCGTCTTCAGTGGTAAGCATAGCGCCGCAGGCAGACCACTTGGCAAGGTTTGTGACGAAGCAAATGTAGAAAGCTTCGCAGCCCATATCGGGCGAAATATCCACAAGGGCATGAAAAAGCCTCGGACGGCCGAAGTCGCGAGCGACCGCCGAGGCAGAGTGCCCCACCCGGAAAGCCCCGAGGTGAGACATGAACAAGCCTATCGTCCAGGTCCCCGCACTTCCACGCCGACTGTGTGGAACCGCCACCACATCAGGCATTCTGCTCGGCCCTGAACTCGGCCACGTCAGGATCGCCCGCCGCTGGGCCGCCCAGGCCACCCGCTCCCGCCCCAGCCTGGCCGAACCCGTCGGCATCACCGTCTCCGAGCTGGTCACGAACACATTGCGCCACTCGGCCTCCGGGCTTCCCGGCGGCACCGTCCGCGTGGAGATCGAACGCACCCCGCGCCACCTCGAACTCCGCGTCACCGACAACGGCCCCCGCCCCGGAGAGAAACCCACCTTCCCGGCCGTGCCCGCCGCCGAGCCCCTGCGCCCCAGCGGCAACGGACTGCGCCTGGTCGAGGCCCTGTGCTCCTACTGGGACTGGAAGCAGCACTCCTGCGGCGCGATCACCGTCCGCGCCGTCTTCCCCTGGTAACCCAGCACTTCCATGCTCCGCACCACCCGACCTGCTCCCCCGGGCCGGTGCGGACGGGCCGGTGTCCTCCGTACCGGCCCTGAGCTCCGCCTCCTCCTTCCCCGAGGAGGCGGAGCCACCCCTCAACCAACTCGCCGAACACGGAAAGCCCCTCATGCCCGACTACCGCGACCTCCTCAACGGCTGCCCCGACGTCCTCACACCGGGCGAAGTCGCCGCCCTGTTCAGCATCCGTACCAGGAGCCTCCACCGGGGTGACTGGGACCGCGTGCTCAAACCGTTCCGCACCTTGGGAGGAGCACGCCGCTACCCCAAGGAACACGTCGCCGCCCTGCTGAACCAGCCGGACGATCCCGCTCCCTCCACGAACGTAGAGAGCCAGGGCCCGGGTTCGTGATGGTCCGCCGGTGACTCCCGCACGCCCGGGTTCGCCTCAGCGTGCGCGGGACCCGGGGCCGAAAGCCAGGCGGGTGTTCACTGGCGCCGGTCGGGGCCCACCGGAAGCCGGGAACAGAAGAAGCCGTCCCCGCAGGAACGGCTCGGTGGGGGATTGCACGCGGTTAGGGGACCAACAGGTAGAAGGGCTCGTCGGCCGCCGAACCGTTGGCGCCGGTCAGCACACCGATCGTGGAGCTGTCGATGATCTTGACGTAGATCTCGCCCTGCCAGTCGGCGGACTGGTTCAGGCTCACCTGCGGAACGGTCCTGGTCGCGTCGATGTGGGACTCCAGGGTGACGCTGTAGCGACCGGCCCCGCTGCGCTTGACGTCGACGACGCCCTTGCCGTGTTGGAGGACGCCGTCCTCGTTGACGGCTGCGGCGGCCTGCGCGTAGGGGGCGTTGGCGTATTCGGCCATGGTGTTCCCGCTCTCCTGTGTGGGCGGCTCGCACGGCCGCCTTCACGTGGGAACCTACCCACGATGACTACTCTGGGTATCGACTCTTGCACTCTTTGGCCGCATGCGGTCTCGCGCCCGACCATTGCCTTTGCGTGTGGTACCCCTGGCGAATACGGGCATCGGCGGACATATGAACTCCCCTGCGGGACGTGTCGGCGCTACGGCTGACCAAAAGGCGGTTTTGGCCAGTCCGCTCCCCGGTGGGAAATAGGCCGACCATAAGTTATGGGTGGTGCGGCTACTCGAAATTCCGAGGCAGGGAACACAGCGGCGGCGACAGCGAGCACAGACGAAGGTATTCGCCGTGATGGACCCCTGACATTCCCCCTACTCACGCCTACTGCGTGTTCGTACTCGCCAACACGCGAGTGCGCGCTTCCCGGTTCGTGGCGCACGGCTGGTGAAGCCGTCAGGCCGCCGCGGCGCGCACGAGGGTGTCGTAGGTGTCGGTGGTGCGCTCCAGGTCGGCGTCGAGCCCTCGTGCCCACGCATCGAGTTCGGCCTGGGCGGCCAAGCCGTCGCGGTCGTCATCGACCACCAGTTCCAGCTCGACGAAGGCACCCAGGCCCTCGATCAGGTCCACACACACCCCGATGGGCCCTGCGGTGCCGGTGCGTCGGTGCTTGACGATGCGCACCGTGGGCTCGTAGCCCAGCGCCAGCAGGGCGCCGTGCATCTGCTCGCGGTCGGCGACGATGGTCTCGTACTCCACGCACTCCATGGCGTTGGCCAGCGGAGTCTTGGTGGTGAGCACGTGCACGCTGCCCTGGGTGCGCAGACGGGCGAAGGTATGGCCGACCTTACCCAGCTCCGGACGCCAGGCGGCGGGGGCGTAGGCCTGGTCATCCTGGTAGACGGGGTCGCTCATGTGCACCCCGGCCTGTTTGAGCGCGGCCAGCAGCGCTTCGAGATCGGCCACCCGGTACTTCGTCTCGATCTCCCGCATCAAGGGCCCCTCGCGTCTCGGTACCACCGTCCCGGCGAGCGTACCGAGACCGTGCCCCGCCGGGCGGGAGTTTCGCAAGACGGGGCCGGTTCACCTCCGCATGCGCGGGGCTCACGAGGTGCCGCAGCTCCCGTCGATCGTGGACGGCGGTCCATCCCCGCGTGCGCGGGGCTCACTGGTCGGGTGTGACCCGCAAGCGCGGAGAACCCGGTCCATCCCCGCGTGCGCGGGGCTCACAGGCCCTCGAAGGCGATCAGCATGCGGGACCCCGGTCCATCCCCGCGTGCGCGGGGCTCACTCACCCAGACCGGCCAGAGAGGGTCCGCGCAACGGTCCATCCCCGCGTGCGCGGGGCTCACCCCTTAGCGACCTGCGAAAACGCGGGCCGTTATCTTGCCGCAACCTTGGCTCGGGACATGCTGAGCACTCTCAGTCTCGGCGTACATCCTCACACAACGCACGGCGGCGTTCATCCCCACCGCCTCCCGTGGCCCTTCCGGAGTCCTCGAACTACTGCGCCGGGCACACAGGCGCTCCACGACTGAACCGCGGTCGCAGGCTCACAGAGCCGAAGTACGGCCCTGAAGAGCAGCACGAGCAGGACGAGGAAGGCGAGAAGCTCAGGGCGATACGGGGTGATCCCAGTGCTGTCCGAGGGACGCGCACACCACCCGGCAGAAGTCCTGGCCGGTGTCGACTTCCAAGGCGAAGCTCTCCAGACCTGGAAGTCCGACGTCCTGTAGCAGCCGATAGGCTCCGCCCAGCTCCTCTCCCAAGGCACGATCACCGCCGCCGGTGACGGTGCCGTCCGGCCACACGTACGCCCACGCCGGTCCGGCGCCCATCCACACGATCCGGCCAGGCTCGCCCTGGAAAGGTCGCAGTCCTGTTCCCAGACGGACTCCGGGCATCATCAACATCAGCTGGGTCATCATTCCCGAGCTGATGAGTTCCACCGATCCGACGGGAAGGTCGGCAGCCGGAGTCGGTTTCTGTCCGAGGCCTGGGAAGGGAAGGTCCCCCGGGCGCTGTGTGCGGTCGCGCATGAACGCGGCCTCGCGCACGAACGGCCCCGAGCCGTGCCCCTCGCGCACGGTGAGGGCGACGATCGGTGTGCTGTGGGCGGCCGGGTGCGGACTCCAGGGAAGCACGAGCACCGCGCCCTCAGCGGCGGCGAACCACCCGTCCGGTATCCGGGTCGCCGCGCAGGTGGCGATGACCGCGTCGTACACCTCCTCGGGAGGCGGCTCTGCGGCGGTACGGACGGTGACGCCGGTTCCAGTGAGCCGTTCCCGGGCCAGGGCCGCCACACCGGGGTCGATCTCGATGCTGGTGACGGATCCCTTCTCCCCGACGAGGGAGGCCAGGATCGCGGCGTTCCAACCGGTGCCGGTGCCGATCTCCAGCACCCGCATGCCCTCGGTGATTCCGGCCGCGGCGATCATGTCCGCCATCACCTGGGGCGCTGACGACGAGGAGCTGGGTTCGTTGCGTGGCCCCGAACCGCCGTCGTTGGCCTGAGTGGTGACGGCGTCGGAGCCGTACACCAGACGCGTCCACTGGTCAGGGGCGGAGGTCCGGTGCAGGGGCAGGCCGGTCGCGTCAGGCCAGACCATGTCGGGGATGAACGTGTGGCGGGGATGGGCGGCGAACGCGTCGCGGATCGTGGCGGTGGTGTCCAGGCGCTCCACCAAGGCGGTGTGAAGCGCGTCGAGGTCATCCGTCACGTCTCTCCCGTTCCCTTGCAGCCGCTGCACGTGACCACCTGGCGGTGTGTCCAACCGCCGCCGCTGCCGTCTCCGTCAGACTCGATCACTACGGTGCCTTCACCTTTGCACATGGAGCACTGGGCCACGGGTGGCTCCTGATCAGCGTCGGGGGTGCTGTTGGTCTACCCGAGCGCCAAGAGCTGAGTGCGGGTGTGGCCAGATCTGGCCGCTCCTGGAATTCCAGGTCTCACAACGTCCACTCCTCGCTGGAATCGTCTGGTCATAGCGAGGCGCAGGTAGTCGATGGTGCTGTTGGGGCTACGGTTCATCTCCGCGTACGCGGAGCTTGGGCACGCGATCAGCTGCTGCACCGCATCGCCACCGGTTCACCTCCGCGTGCGCGGAGCTTGGTTGGCCACGCCGTTGCGGTGGACGAGCATCCCCGGTTCACCTCCGCGTACGCGGAGCTTGGAGAGCGCCGACAGAGCGACGGTGACGCCTGACCGGTTCACCTCCGCGTACGCGGAGCTTGGAGCAAACGACCTGCGCAAACGCGGGGCGTTATCTTGTCGCAACCTTCGCGCAGGGCATGTCGACCGCCGTTGGACCCGCCCATCCTCACACAGGGCGGCGGCGCGCACCCCCCTCACCGCTTCGGGTGTTGCTCTCCATCTCTCTCCAGTCCTACTATCTGCGTATGAACGCAAATAGTAAGAGATGTGGGCTCGACGAGAACAGCCCCTACGTCGAGTACGCCGTGGAGATCCTCTCCCTCCTGGCCGACGCCACCCGGGTCCGCATCATCCTCGCCCTGCGCGGGGGCGAGCTCTCCGTCAACGAACTGGCCGAACGCCTCGGCAAGCCCGGCCCCTCGGTCTCCCAGCACCTGGCCAAACTCCGCATGGGACGCGTGGTGGCCTTCCGCCGGGAGGGCAACCGGATGTACTACCGCCTGGCCAACGAGCACGCCCGCCAACTGGTGGCCGACGCCGTCTACCAGGCCGAGCACGCCCTGGAGGTCGAACCCGCCCATCACCGCGCCGACGTCGCTCCCCCGGCCCGCGACTCCGGGGACGGCACCCGGTGACCGTCGCCGACGCCCGTCCGTCCTCGGCCGACCGAACCGCGGCGGCCCGGCCCGCGTCCCTGTTCGCGACCGGCATACGCCTCGGCGAGGTGCGCTGGGCCGCCGCGGCGCTGGCCCTGTTCCTGATCGGATGGGCCGCCCAGCTCCTCGGCGCCCCGTCCTGGCTGTGGTGGGGCCTCTACCTGGCCTGCTACGCCGCGGGCGGCTGGGAACCCGCCCTGTCCGGGCTGCGCGCCGCCCGGCAGCGCACCCTGGACGTGGACCTGCTGATGATCGTGGCCGCCGTCGCCGCCGCCTCCATCGGCCAGGTCTTCGACGGCGCCCTGCTCATCGTCATCTTCGCCACCTCCGGTGCCCTGGAGGCCGTGGTCACCCAGCGCACGGCCGACTCCGTCAGCGCCCTGCTCACCCTGGCCCCGGAGCGGGCCGTTCGGGTCACCCCGACTTCAGGCGGGGAACGCGAGGAGACCGTGGACACCGTCGAACTCCGGGTCGGAGACACGGTCCTGGTCCGGCCTGGCGAACGCGTCGGAGCCGACGGCACGGTCGTGGAGGGCGCGAGCGAGGTGGACCAGCAGGCCGTCACCGGGGAGTCGGTCCCGGTGCCCCGCTCGGTGGGTGACGAGGTGCTCTCGGGCACGGTCAACGGCACCGGCGCGCTGCGGGTGCGGGTGGACCGCGCGGCCCGGGAGTCGGTGATCGCCCGCATCGTGACCCTGGTCGAGGAGGCCTCGGCCACCAAGGCCCGGACCCAGCTGTTCGTGGAGAAGGTCGAACAGCGCTACTCGGCGGCCGTCGTCGTGGCCACGCTGCTCGTGCTGGGCATCCCCCTGCTCCTGGGCGCGGGCTTCGAGGAGGCGCTGCTGCGCGCGATCGTGTTCATGATCGTGGCCTCGCCGTGCGCGGTGGTGCTCTCGACCATGCCCCCGCTGCTGGCCGCGATCGCCAACGCCGGACGCCACGGCGTCCTGGTCAAGTCGGCCACCGTCATGGAGCAGATCGGCCGGACCGGCGCGGTGGCCTTCGACAAGACCGGCACCCTCACCCGGGGCACCCCGGAGGTCACCGGCGTGACTCCGGCGCCGGGGCACGGCGCCGACGAGGTCCTGGCCCTGGCCGCGGCCGTGGAGCGCTACAGCGAGCACCCCCTGGCCCGCGCCGTCCGCGAGGAGGCCGACCGGCGGGGGCTGACCGTGCCCGACCGGGTGGAGGACTTCGCGTCGCTGCCCGGAGTCGGGGTCCGCGCCACCGTCGCGGGCCGGGAGGTGCGGGTCGCACGGGCAGCGGCAGCCCCGGACGGACCGGCGGGCACCCGGGTCACCGTGACCTCAGGCGGCACGGAACTGGGCGTGCTCACCCTGTCCGACGCCCCGCGCCCCGAGGCGCCCGAGGCCGTGGCCCGGGTGGCGGCCCTGACCCCCGAACCGGTGCTGCTGCTGACCGGCGACAACGCGGCCACCGCCGCGCACGTGGCCCGGGCCACCGGGATCACGCGGGTGCACGCCGACCTGCTGCCGCAGGACAAGTCGGCGCTGGTGGCGCGGATGGAACACGAGGGCACGCGGGTGATGCTGGTGGGCGACGGCGTCAACGACGCCCCGGCCATGGCCGCGGCCACCACCGGGGTGGCCATGGGCCGCCGCGGCTCGGACCTGGCACTGGACACCGCCGACGCCGTCATCGTCCGCGACGACCTGGCGACCCTGCCCCGGCTGCTGGCCCTGTCGCGGCGCGCCCGCCGGTTCGTCATCGCCAACCTGTGCGTGGCCGCGACGTTCATCGTCGTGCTCGTGACCTGGGACCTGGCAGGCACGCTCCCCCTGGCGCTGGCCGTCGCCGGGCACGAGGGCTCCACCGTGATCGTCGCCCTCAACGGGCTGCGGCTGCTGCGGTCGCGCGCCTGGACGGGCTGACCTGCCCGTCCAGGCACACTGACCTGCCCAGTGAACAGCCCGGCTGGACGGACCGACCGACGCGTCCGCGCGGGCGGCCCGGGTAGGGGGGAGGGAAGTACGCCGGAAGGCGGACGTTTTTCGCGCCACACCGCCGCCGCGGCGGACGCGAACCCCCGCCGTAGGGCACGCTCTGCGGTGGGGGCGGCATCCGCCTCCCCGCAGAACACGCCCCGCAACGAGAAGGCAGGAAACCATGGCCGATGACCCGATCCCCTCTCCCAAGGTCGCGGTGGGCGTCGACGGATCGGCGTCGGCCCGCGGGGCCCTGGAGTGGGCCGCGGCGGAGGCCGAGCTCAGGCGACTCCCCCTGTACGTCGTGCACGCCCTGTCCATGCCGCTGGTGATGTCGGTCTACGCCGGTCCCACCCGCTTCCCTCCCACGGAGGAGATGACCGCCCAGGGCCACCGCCTCCTGGAGGAGGCCGCCGAGCACGTGCGCTCGCTGCGCCCGGGGCTGCGCGTGGAGACCGCGCTGGGGCTGGAGGAACCGCCGCTGGCGCTGCTGCACCGGACCGGCCACGGGGACCTCGCGGTCGTGGGCTCGCGCGGCATGGGCCCGGTGCGCTCGGTGCTGGCGGGGGCGGCCGGAATGCGGCTGGCCGCCAAGGCGCACTGCCCGGTGGTCGTCGTCCCCGACACCGAGGGGCGCACACCGCGACTCTCGGGACCGCTGCGGATCGCGGTCGGCGTGGACGGCTCGGTGGCCTCCCGGCGCGCGCTGGACTTCGCCCTGCACCGGGCCGCGCTCCAGGAGGGTTCCTCGGTCGTGGTGGTGCACAGCTGGGAGGTTCCGCTGCCCTTCGCCACCGCCTCCCTGACCGAGTCCGGCTGGACCCCGCCCGACGACCTGCTGGAACGCCAGTCCGAGGAACTCGTGTCAGGTGTGTTGGCCGAGGTGATGGACGACGCCACCGCGGACGTGGACATCAGCGCCGTGCGCACCCAGCGCAACCCCGTGGACGCGCTGGTGGAGGCCGCCGCCGAGGCCGACCTGGTGGTCGTGGGCTCGCGCGGCCGGGGCGGTGTGCGCGGCGTGCTGCTGGGGTCGGTCAGCCAGGGCGTGATGCACGGTTCGCCGGTGCCCGTGGCCGTGGTGCCCCCACACGCGGAGGACTGATACCGGGTGTGCGTGCGCGGAACCCACGGGCCCGGAGGCGTGGACGTCCTCCGGGCCCCGCGCCCCGGGCGACCACACCCGCGTGCGCTTCGTCACGGTGCTGTCACCCCCGCCGGACTTTGTCCTACACTGAGCCCCGTGTCCGACAAAGCCCGCTTCCTGCGCATGGTGCTCATCTCCATGTCGCTGACGAGCACCGACGACGGCCTCTGTCGCCGCCGGTGCCGCGACGGCGTGCGCTGACCGGGCCCCGTCCCCCTCCCCCTGCGCGCGGTCTCCCGCGCCCGGCGTCCCCGCGGTACCGGTGTCCCCGTCCCCGTTCGGCCACGGCCGACACCCGCTCCGTCACCGTTTGGACAGCTTCCCCGTGACCACTCACCCCTCCGCGCCTCCCGGCGCCGCCGACCGCACCCCCGCGGACATCGCCCCGGACACCACCGCCGCGCCCGTCCCGCCCGCCCTGTCCCTGAGCTGGCGGCCGGCCCTGGCCGCCCCGCGGCCCCGCGCAGCCGAGGCCGAACCCGTCCGCTGGTGGCCGCTGGGGATCGCCCTGGCCGTGGCCGTGGGCCTGGCCGCCTACGTGTGGAACACCCACGGCGCGCTGCCCGCCGTCCTGCTGCTCCTGGGCACGGGCCTGGGCTTCACCCTGTTCCACTCCCGGTTCGGCTTCACCTCCGCCTGGCGGCAGTTCCTCTCCGTGGGCAACGGCACCGGCCTGCGCGCGCACGCCGTGCTGCTGGGCACCACCGCGACCCTGTTCGCGCTGGTCATCGGGACCGGAACCGGGCTGTTCGGCAACGACCCGCAGGCCTCGGCCGGACCCATCGGCATCGCCCTGTTCCTGGGCGCGTTCCTGTTCGGCGTCGGCATGCAGCTGGGCGGCGCCTGCGCCTCGGGCACGCTCTTCGCGGTCGGCTCCGGCCAGTCGGCCATCGTCATCACCCTCGTCGGCTTCATCGCGGGCTCGGTCATCTACAGCGCCGCGTGGCCGCTGGTGAACGACCTGCCCGCGCTGCCGCCGTTCCTGCTCTCCGACCACGTGGGCTGGGGCGGCTCCTGGGCGATCACCGTCGCCGTGCTCGCGGCCGTGGTCGTGGGCACCCGCGTCGTGCAGAACCGCCGCGTCCCGCCGCCCGTGGGCACGCCGCCCTCGGCGCGGGGGCTGCTGCGCGTGGTCCGGGGCAGCTGGCCCATGATCGTCGGCGCCCTGGTGCTGTCCGTGCTCGGCGCGGCGGTGCTCGTGGTCTCCGGCGGAACCTGGGGCGTCACCTCCGGCTTCAACCTGTGGGGCGCCAAGACGCTCCAGATGCTGGGCGCGCACCCCGAGACCTGGGCGTTCTGGAACCAGCCCCAGCAGGCCGCGCAGCTGGCCGGTCCGGTGCTCCAGGACAAGACCAGCCTGACCAACATCGGCATCATCCTCGGCGCCGCCGTGGCCGCGGCCGCCGCCGGAGCGTGGAAGCTGCACACCGGCCTGAGCTGGAAGCTGGTCGCCGCCGGGCTCCTGGGCGGCATCCTCATGGGCATCGGCGCACGCCTGGCGGGCGGCTGCAACATCGGCGCCTACCTGGCCGGAATCGGCTCGGGCAGCCTGCACGGGTGGCTGTGGGCGGTCTTCGCCCTGGCCGGGACCTGGGCGGGGCTGCGGGCCCGTAGCCTGTTCGGTCTGGGCGTGCCCAAGCCGGGCGACAGCGTCTGCTGAACCCGGGCGCGGCGGACGCCGCGGCACCGCTGACGGGGGGACGGGGAATGGACGACGCGGAGCACGTGCACGACGTGGTGGTGGTCGGCGGCGGACAGGCCGGGCTCGCCGCGGGGTACTTCCTGCGGCGCGCCAAGCTCGACTTCGCCGTCCTGGACGCCGGTGAGGGGCCGGGCGGGTCCTGGCCCGGGTACTGGAACTCGCTGCGGCTGTTCTCCCCCGCCGAGCACAGCATGCTGCCGGGCTGGTGGATGCCCGCAGAGGAGGGCCAGGAGTACCCCAGCGCGCGGCACGTGGCCTGGTACCTGGCCGAGTACGAGCGCCGCTACGAGTTGCCCGTGCGCCGCCCGGTCCGCGTGGAGGCGGTCGAACGGGAGGAGGGGGCCCTGCGCGTGGTCGCCCGGGAGGGGGTCTGGCGCGCCCGCCACGTCATCAGCGCCACCGGCACCTGGCGGGCGCCCCACGTCCCCGACGTCCCGGGCCGGGGGCTGTTCGCGGGCAGGCAGTCGCACACGGTCGACTACCGGGGCCCGGAGGAGTTCGCCGGGCAGCGGGTCGTGGTGGTGGGCGGCGGCAACTCCGCGGCCCAGATCCTCGCCGAACTGTCGAAGACGGCCGAGACGACCTGGGCCACCCCGCGCCCGCCCCGGTTCCTGCCCGACGACCTGGACGGGCGCGCCCTGTTCGACATCGCCACCCGGGCGCAGCGGGCGGCTCAGCGGGGGACGGCGGCACCCGAGGGCGTCGGCGACCTCGGTGACATCGTGGTGGTTCCGACGGTCCGCGAGGCGCGCGAGCGCGGTGCGCTCAAGGCCGGGCCGATGTTCGACCGCCTCACCCGCACCGGCGTGGCCTGGGCCGACGGCACCACCCTGGACTGCGACGCCGTCCTGTGGTGCACGGGGTTCCGGCCGGTGCTGGACCACCTGGTCCCGCTGGGGCTGGAGGACGGCCGGGGCCGGATCGCGCTGGAGGGGACCCGCGCCGTGGCCGAGCCCCGCCTGTTCCTGCTGGGCTACGGGGACTGGACCGGTTCCGCGTCGGCCACGCTCATCGGCGCCGGGCGCACGGCCAAGGCCACCGTCGCCGAGATCACCGCCTCCCTCGCCCGATAGGGGCGCCCACCGGCCCCGCACCGCTCAACCGACGATCGGCCGCTCCTCCGGCAGTTCGTAGAGGCGGGGGCGGCGCCGCAGCGCCAGGGCCGAGGCCAGCGTGATCGGCCCGATCCGGCCCACGAACATCAAAAACACCAGCACCATCTGCCCCAGCAGCGGCAGGTCGGCCGTGATACCGGTGGACAGCCCGACCGTGGCGAAGGCCGACGTCGTCTCGAACAGGATCTGGTCCAGGGTGAACGGGGTGACGGTCATCAGCGTCAGCGTCCCCGCCAGCACCAGGCCCAGCGCCAGCAGCGCCACCGTGGTCGCCTGCGAGGTGGTGCCCTCGGCCAGGCGGCGGCCCGACACGTGGACCGTGGGCTCGCCGCGCACGTTGGCGTAGATGACGAAGGCCAGCACGGCGAAGGTCGTCACCTTGATCCCCCCGGCCGTGCCCGCGCTGCCTCCCCCGACGAACATCAGGATGTCGGTGACCAGCAGCGTCTGGGTGTTCATCTGTCCGAAGTCGAGGCTGTTGAAGCCCGCCGTGCGCGGCATCACCGACTGGAAGAACGCGGTGAGGAGCTTCCCGCGCAGGTCGAGCCCGCCCATGGTCGCCGGGTTGGACCACTCCAGGGCCAGGAAGGCCACGAAGCCCACCACGAGCAGCAGCCCCGTCATCACCAGGGTGATCTTGACGTGCAGTGTCCAGTGGCGGTGCTCGGCCCGGCGCCGGGTGAAGCGCCACAGCTCCACCCACACCGGGAACCCGAGCCCTCCGGCCAGGACCCCCAGGGCCACGGGGACCGTGATCCACGGGTCCTCGGCGAACCCCATGAGGCTGTCGGCGTGGAGCGCGAACCCGGCGTTGTTGAAGGACGAGACGGCGTGGAAGACGCCCGTGTAGACGGCCTCGGGCAGGGACAACCCGTACCCCAGCCACCAGCGCAGCGTCAGCGCCACGGCCAGGGTCGTCTCGAACACCACCGTCACCACCAGGACCCCGGTGACCAGCTGGCGCACCTCGCCCAGCGTGACCACCTTGGCCTCCGAGCCGGTGCGCACCGCCATCCGCAGCCCCAGCTGCCGCCCCACCACCAGGGTCAGGACGGTCGCCAGCGCCATGATGCCGAACCCGCCGACCTGGATCAGGAGCAGGATCACCGCCTCACCCAGCCCCGACCAGTAGGAGGCGGTGTCCTCCACCGCCAGGCCGGTCACGCTGGCCGCCGAGGTCGCGGTGAACAGGGCCGTGTCGAAGGGCGCGCGCTCCCCGGTCTCGGTGGCGGCGGGCAGCGACAGCAGGCCCGCGCCGACCAGGATCAGGGTGCCGAAGGCCGCCGCCGTCAGCTGCGGCGGCTTGACCCACCCGGACAGGTCGCGCAGTCTCCTGTCGGCACGGGCACCGGCGCGTGCCCCGCGGGCGCGGGTCCGGACCGGGACGCGCGGGGCCCGCGGGTCCGGCGGGAGCTGTCCGGTTCCCGTTCTCAACGGCCGCTCTCCCGGTCCTCCGGCCCGCTCTCCCGGCCACCCGAACCGGGCGCTCCCTCTGCGGCCCCTCCCCCGCCGCCACCGCCCGGCCGGAACCGGTAGCCCAGTCCGGGCTCGGTGAGGAAGTAGCGCGGCCGGGGCGGGTCCGGCTCCAGGCGCTGGCGGATCTTGGTCATGAACACCCGCAGGTAGTTGGTCTCGCGCCCGTAGGAGGGGCCCCACACCTCGTTGAGCAGGTGCTTGTGGGTGACCAGGCGGTCGGGGTTGCGCGCCAGGACCTCCACGATGTGCCACTGGCGCGGCGTCAGCCGCACCGGCTCGCCGCCGCGCAGGACCTGCTTGGCGGCCAGGTCGACCGTGAAGTCCGCGGTGACCACCGCCGCCTCGTACTCGGGAACCACGGAGCGGCGCATGGCCGCGCGCACCCGGGCGAACAGCTCGTCCATCCCGAACGGCTTGATGACGTAGTCGTCGGCGCCCAGGTCCAGCGCCTGGACCTTCATCGACTCGGTGTCGCGCCCCGAGAGCACGACCACCGGCACGTCCGTCCACCCGCGCAGCCCCCGCAGGACCTCCAGGCCGTCCATCCCGGACAGGCCCAGGTCGAGCAGGAGCAGGTCGGGGCGGTGGCGGGCCACCAGCCGCAGCGCGTGCTCACCGGTGTCGGCGAGGTAGGCGGTGTAGCCGCGGGCCCGCAGGTTCACCTCCAGCGTCCTGCGGATGAGGGGGTCGTCGTCGACGACGAGGACCGAGGGCGCTCTGTCCGCGCCGGTGCCGGTGTCCGTGTCCATACTGGTTCGTATCTCCCCCGTCCACGTGCCCCGGTCGGGGCCTCGCGCTCACGATGCCAGGCGCGCCGCGTCCGCGGGTCGCGTCGGCACGTGCGTCGTGTCCGCGGGTCGCGGCGGCGCGGGGCGCCGCAACGACTCTGCGCGGTGGCGGCGGGGACGGCGGACGCGCTAACGCTCCCTTAGCAGCCGAAGGCGCGGATTTAGCGTCCCGTTAGCACCAGAATGTCCGAAAGCACCTCCGTGACCAGTCAGGATGGGGAAGCCGGAAGGGGGCACACCATGACACGCGGCCACTTGCGCGTCTACCTGGGCGCGGCACCCGGTGTCGGCAAGACCTACCGGATGCTGGACGAGGCGCACCGGCGCCGCGACCGCGGCGCCGACGTGGTCATCGGGTTCGTGGAGAGCCACGGCCGGGCGCTGACGGAGGCGATGGTCGACGACCTGGAGACGGTCCCGCGCGCGGCCTGGACCCACCGGGGCGCCCGCCTGGAGGAGATGGACCTGGACGCCGTGCTCGCCCGCCGCCCGCAGGTCGTCCTCGTGGACGACCTCGCGCACGCCAACGCCCCCGGTGCGCGCAACGCCCGGCGCTGGCAGGACATCGAGGCCCTGCTGGAGGCGGGCGTCACGGTGCTGTCCACACTCGACGTCCAGCACCTGGAGTCGCTCAACGACGTCGTGGAGCGCATCACCGGCGCCCGCCAGAGCGAGACCGTGCCCGACGCGTGGGTGCGCGGGGCCGACCAGATCGAACTGGTGGACATGACGCCCGAGGCCCTGCGGCGGCGGCTGGCGCACGGCAACGTCTACGGCCCCGACCGGATCGACGCCGCGCTGGGCCACCGGTTCCGGGTCGACACCCTGACCGCCCTGCGCGAGCTGGCGCTGCTGTGGTTGGCGGGACGGGTGGACGACGAGCTGGAGCGCCACCGCGGCGAGCACCGCACGGCCTCCGCGTGGCAGACCCGCGAACGCGTGGTCGTGGGCCTGAGCGGAGGCCCCGGCGGGGAGGCGCTCATCCGCCGGGCCGCCCGGATCGCGGGGCGCGGCAGGGGGGTCGAACTGCTGGCCGTGCACGTGGCGCTCGGCGACGGCCCGGTGGGCGCCGACCCCGCCATGCTCGCCCGGCAGCGGGTGCTGGTGGAGGACCTGGGCGGCACCTACCACCAGGTCCTGGGCGAGGACGTGCCCGCCGCGCTGGCCGCGTTCGCCCAGGGGGTCAACGCCACCCAGCTGGTTCTGGGCGCGAGCGGGCGGGGCAGGCTCGCCCGCCTGCTGCGGCCGGGGGTGGGCGCGGCCACCGCGGCGCTGTCGGAGTCCATCGACGTCCACCTGGTCACCCAGGAGGGGGCCGACCGCGGTTCCGGGCGGGCGCGCTCGGGCGCGGTCTCTCGCCGCCGCAAGCTGGCGGGGTACGCGCTGGCGCTCACGGCGCTGGCGCTGCTGGTGTTCGGCACCGGCGTCCCCCACAGCGAGGAGTACCTCAGCGGCGGAATCCTGCTGGTGTTCGCGACGGTGACGGCGACGGCGCTGGTCGGCGGGCTGTGGCCCGCGCTGGTCGCGGCGTTCAGCGGGTTCGTGGTGCTCAACCTCTTCTTCACCGAGCCCTACGAGACCCTGGTGGTGAACCAGCCGGGCAACCTGCTCACCCTCGTCGTGTTCGTGTTCGTGGCCGTGGCGGTGAGCGTGGTGGTCGACCAGGCCGCGCGGCGCACCCGCGAGGCGGCGCGGGCCAGCGCCGAGGCCCAGACCCTGGCCACGGTGGCCGGAAGCGTGCTGCGGGGCTCGCGCCCCCTGGAGGCGCTGCTGGAGCGGCTGCGCGAGACCTTCTCCCTGGAGTCGGTCGCCCTGCTGGAGCGCAGGTCGGGGGTCTCCTCCCGGCCCGACCACCGCAACGACCCCGGCGCGTGGGAGGCGGTCGCCTTCGTCGGGGAGCGCCCCCGCGGTGCCCCGGGCGGGGCCGACGTGGACGTCCCGGTGGACGAGGGGCTGACCCTGGTGCTGCACGGGCAGCGGCCGCGCGCGGGCGAGCGGCGCATCATCGAGGCCTTCGCCGCGCAGGCCGCCGTCGCGCTGCGCCAGGAGCGGCTGGCCCGGGAGGCGGCCGCGGCCGGAACGCTGGCGGAGGCCGACCGGATGCGCACCGCCCTGCTGGCCGCGGTCAGCCACGACCTGCGCGCTCCCCTGGCCTCGGCCAAGGCGTCGGTGACCAGCCTGCGCAGCCGGGAGGTGCGCTTCAGCGAGGAGGTCCAGGCCGAACTGCTGGCCACGGCGGACGAGTCCCTGGACCGCCTGACCCGGCTGGTGACGGACCTGCTGGACATGAGCCGCCTCCAGGCGGGCGTGCTGGGCGTGACGGTCACGGCCCTGTCGCTGCGCGAGTCGGTGTTCGCGGTCCTGGACGAGCTGGGCGCGCAGGGGCGGGCCGTGCGGGTGCGGGTGCCCGAGGAGCTGCCGGAGGTCGCGGCCGACCCCGGCCTGCTGGAGCGGGTGCTGGCCAACGTGGTGGGCAACGCGCTGCGCTTCAGCCCGCACGAGCGGCCGCCCTCGGTCACCGCCTCCTGGACGGGCGACCAGGTGGAGCTCCTGGTGGCCGACCACGGCCCCGGGGTTCCCGAGCACGAGCGCGAGCGCATGTTCGTGCCCTTCCAGCGGCTCGGGGACACCGACAGCGCGACCGGGCTCGGGCTGGGCCTGGCGCTCTCGCGCGGGCTCATGGAGGCCATGGGGGGCTCGCTGCTGCCCGGGACCACCCCGGGCGGCGGGCTGACGCTGCGCCTGACCCTGCCCGTCGCGGGAGCAGGAGCAGGAACAGGAGCAGGAACAGGAGCGGCGGGCTAGTAGTACTTCGTCAAGTTACTGGTTGCGCGGTTTGGCCCCGTGGTTTGGTCCTGCCATCACGGTGGTATCGGTCCGACCACCGCAGGGGAACACCGTGAGGGTCCTGACGTTTTCCACAGGTGGTGGTTGGGGCTGTTCCAGGGTGGGGTAGGGATGGTTTCCTGGAAACAGGGGGAATCCCACCCCCGCGCGATTCGCCATGCCCTTAAACACCCGAAGCCTCAACGGGAACAACGAATTGAGGGGCAGGGAGGGGCCGCCATCAGGCCTCTCCCCTACGCCACTCCTGCTTAAGGTCGTTCGCGGCAACGAAAGCGCGCCTGCTGCCGCGAAGGGGCTGGAGTGGCGGAAAACGGTCGAGCTCTGGCGAGGTTGAGCACCCGGCGAAAAGCGGCACCAAAGGCAGGAGCGGCTATCGGAGGTC
This sequence comes from Nocardiopsis synnemataformans, assembly GCF_965343085.1. Taxonomy (NCBI): domain Bacteria; kingdom Bacillati; phylum Actinomycetota; class Actinomycetes; order Streptosporangiales; family Nocardiopsidaceae; genus Nocardiopsis; species Nocardiopsis synnemataformans. The sequence continues at coordinate 29,569 of NZ_CBDRFA010000093.1, forward strand.
GATCAACGCCCGGGGGGTGAGGATGGCCGCCCGCCACGGCGCTGACGCCAGAGAAAGGGGGCGGGAGCGCGCGTTCCGACCATCCCTTTTTGGGCGCCTCTATTCCTTTGACCCTTATTCCTTTGAGTGGAATGAGGATTCCGGATTTGCGCAAACAGGAAAAGGTACGCTTGACTCTGGAAAAGACTGGCACAATGGCGGCCATTCGCTTATAATAAGAAGCATGGAGATGATGTGCGCGGCACCCAGTGCGAGCCCCCGGGATTGTTCCCCGGCCGTGGCCGCGCTGGCCGGTGCGCGCGCCATTATCGAGGAGTCATGGGGTGGGGACATCCCGCCCGGGGTGGATGAGAGCGCGGCTGAGGAGATCGCCGCGCTGTGGGCCGAGGTGGAGCGGGTCCGCTTCAGTGCTCTGGTGCGCATGGCCCGTCTGTATGCGCGGGGTGAGGTGGCCCGCTACAGCGGTTACGCCACGTTGGCCAAGTGGATCACCCACCGGTGCAAGGTGCCTACCGGTCAGGCCAAGGACCTGGCGCGTTTGGCCCAGCACGTGCATGAGGGGACCCTGCCCGCCACGGCGGAGGCTCTGGAGGAGGGCACGGTGGTGTTGGGTGAGGCGGTGACGATCGCCAAGGCCACCGGCACAGCCGTCCAGACCCGTGACGAGAACCATTTTCCTGACGAGCAGGAGTACCGGGGCGCGTTCGAGTCCGCTCTGGTGGCCGCGAAGCGGGAGCGGCCTGCGTTGTCGGTCAACCAGCTTCGGTCGGTGGCCCGTCAGGTCGCCTATCGTTTGGACCCGCACCGGTTGAACCGTGACCATGAGGCCGCTCACGCCGCACGCGGGTTGAGCGTGCATGACACGTTCCAGGGCAGCTACCAGTTGCAGGCCTGGGGTGGGGTTGGGGACGCGTTGATCGTGCGCGCGGCCATCGACACCTTCACCACCCCACCGAGTGAGGGTGACACCCGCACCCGGCCCCAGCGCGACCACGACGCGCTCATCGCGGCGCTGCGCTTTGCCACCACCCACACCGGATGCACCCAGGCTCCCGCCCCGCTGGCGCAGATCCGCATCCTGGTACCGGTACAGACCTACCTGGACACCCAGGGCCAGGAGGTCCCGGCCCTGGACGAGCACGGCCGGGTCATACCGGTCGCCCTGGTGCATGAGTTGGCTGGGGACTCCGAGGTGGTGCGGATGCTGACCGCGCCCCCGACGGGTGC